>RFIR01000079.1 GCA_003695135.1 Alphaproteobacteria bacterium
CCCGACGGGCTTGTGATAGCGGAAAAGCCGCGTCGGCTCCGGCCCGGCCAGCGGCCTGCCATCCACCTCGATGCGGTCGGCCTCGGTGACGTTAAGGGCGGGGCTGTCGATCACCCGGCCGTTCACCCGCACCCGGCCGGCGGCGATCATGCGCTCCGCCTCGCGCCGCGAGGCGATGCCCGCCCGCGCCAACCGCTTGGCGATCCGCTCGCCCTCTTTACCGCTTCCCGTCATGCTCCGCGCCATACACGCAGCCACCCCGGGCGGCCAGAAGGAAATGCTTGTGTCCCCGCCCCTGTCACGCGATCAAGCCGGCATGAGCGAGATCCGCACCGACAGGCTGACCGGACGCGCGGTATCCTCCGCCGATGCCGGGCATCTGGAGCGGCTCTTCGGCGATCCGGAAATCCGGCACTGGGTCAGCCCGGCCGGCGCGGGCTGGACGGCGGACCGCGCCGAGCTGATCGCCGCCCGCCTCGCCGCGCACTGGCTGGCGCATGGCTGGGGGCAACGGCTGTGGTTCGCCGGCGATCGGCTGGTCGGCATAGCCGGGCTGCAATTCGCGGTGGTGGGCGGTACGGGCGCGGTGGAGATCGCCTTTGCCGTCGCACCTTCCATGCGCGGTCAAGGTCATGCGCGCGAGGCGCTGGCGGCGGTGCTGGAGGAGTCTGCCGGGATCTCCCGCCGCGTCATGGCAGCGGTGGTGGAGGGCAACGCCCCGGCGCTGGCGCTCCTGCGCTCGGCGGGCTTCGTCGAGTGCGGCCGGGGGCGGGACGGGGAGCGCGCGCTCCTTCATCTCAGCCGCCTCGCGCCATGATCTCGGCCATGATGCAGATGGCGCTCAATGAGGCGCGGGCGGCAGCGGCGCGCGGCGAGACGCCGGTCGGCGCCGTCCTCTCCGATCCCGCCACCGGCCGGGTGATCGCGCGCGACGGCAACCGGGTGCGCGAGCTCGCCGATCCGTCCGCCCATGCCGAGATGCTCGTCATCCGCGCCGCCTGCCGCAGGTTCGGCTCCGAGCGGCTGCCCGGGCTCGACCTGCATGTCACGCTCGAACCCTGCCCGGCCTGCGCCGGTGTCATCGCCGCGGCGCGCATCGCCCGGCTCTATTACGGTGCGCCCGATCCCAAATCCGGCGGGGTCGAGCATGGCGCGCGGGTCTTCGCGCACCCGCAATGCCATCACCGGCCCGAGATCTATCCCGGCATCGGCGAGGCGGAGGCCGCGCGGCTCCTGCGCGGCTTCTTCGGTGAGCGGCGTTGAGCGGGCGCGATTCGGGCGCGGGTCAAGGCCGGCGCAGCCGCCGCGCCAGCGGTTGCCTTGAGCCGCGCGCGAATCGTCCGCAGCCTCGGACCTAGCCGGCCCTGCCGGCCTTCCCGGCAGAATGGCATCGCGCCGGCCACGAGCGCGACGGACCAGGACCGGGCGCACACCGTCCCGCCTGTCCGCGGCGCACAGCCGCCGCGCGGGCCGCGGGGGCTCGATGCCCCCGAAGGCCCGCCCCCGGGCCTTACAGCTCGATCGGCTCCAGCACCTGCGGCTCGATCACGTTGACGCCCGGCAGTTCGGCCTTCAGCACATCGGCATTCTGCTCCAGCACCGGGAAGGTACCGAAATGGCAGGGGATCACCGTCTCGAAGTTGAAGAAGGTCCGTGCGGCATAGGCGGCGCGCTTCATGTCCATGGTGAAGTAGCCGCCCGCGCAGAGGATGCCGATCTGCGGATGATGCAGCGCCTCGAACACGCCCATGTCGGCCATCACATCCGTGTCGCCCGAGACATAGATCGTCTTTCCCTCGCCGGCGATCATGTAGCCCGCCTCGGTGCCGGCATAGAACGGCCCGTTTTCACCTTCGGCGGTCGAGGAATGGGTGGCCGAGACCATGGTCAGCCGCACATCGCCAAGGCTGACGGTGCCGCCCTTGTTGAAGCCCACCGTGGTCAGATCGAGCGTCCTCTCGTAATGCGACATCAGGTCATAGATGCCGACCACCGGGATCCCCAGCTCTCCGGCGATGGTCGCCCCGTCGGCGGTGTGGTCGAAATGGCCATGGGTCAGGATCACATGCGTGGCCCCGGCAATCGCCTCGGCGCGGCGCGCTTCGGGGAATTTCGGATTGCCCTTCAGCCACGGATCGAGCAGCAGGACCTGCCCGGCGATCTCGATGCGAAAGCCCGAATGGCCAAGAAAGGTGATTTTCATCGGCCAACCCTCCATGCTGTCTTGAAAGCGGCCCGGCGAGTCTCGCGCGCCGGCGGCTGGCAGGTCAACCGCCAAGACCGGAAAAGGGGGCACACCGATGCAGCCTGACGCGCCATCCTGGGCCTTTCGCCCGGTCGACATCTATTGCGAGCGGCTGGGTCCGGGCTTCTGGGCCGAGCCGGTCAACGCCGTCTCCAACCTCGCCTTCATCATCGCCGCCCTGATCATGCTGTTCCCGGCCCTGCGTGCGCGCGATCCGGGCGCGATCGCGCTGGTGGCGATCCTGGAGCTGATCGGCATCGGCTCGTTCCTCTGGCACACCTTCGCGGTGGGCTGGGCCGGGCCGGCCGACGTGATCCCGATCGCGGCCTTCATCCTTCTCTATGTCTGGCTTGCCACAAGGCGCTTCTTCGACGCCTCGCCGCTGCGGGCATCGCTGGCGGTGATCGGCGCCCTGGCCGTGCTCTATCTCACCGGCGCGGCAATCCGCGCCGGCTTTGGCAGCCTCAACGGCTCGGAAGGCTATGCCGGCGTGCTGGTGCTGCTTGCCGCCTATGCCGCCGCTCTGATGCGGGCCGCGCCGGCCACCGCGCGCGGCCTGCTGCTCGGGGCGGCGCTGCTGGCGCTCTCGCTCACCTTCCGCTCGCTCGACGCCACGCTCTGCGGCGCCTTCCCGCTCGGCACCCATTTCCTGTGGCACATCCTCAACGCGGTGATGCTGGGCTGGATGATCCATGTGCTTCTCGCCCATCCCCGGGCGCTTGCGCGTACCGGGTCGCACCGCTAAACCGGCGGCGCATCGCGGCAAGCCCCGGGGGAACCATGAGCATCGACGAAGCGACCGCAAGGCGGGTGGCGCATCTCGCCCGCATCCGGCTGAGCGAGGAGGAGGTCGCGCCCTTCGCGCAGGAGATCAGCGGCATCCTCGGCTGGATCGAGCAGCTGCAGGAGGTCGATGTCGAGGGGGTGGAGCCGATGAGCGCGGTGATGCCGATGCCGCTGAAGCGGCGGCCCGACATCGTCACCGATGGCGGCATCCGCGAGGACGTGCTGGCCAATGCGCCCGAGACGCGCGAGGGTTTCTTCGTGGTGCCGAAGGTGGTCGAATGAGCGCGGGTACCGATCTGACCATCGCCGCGGCGCGCGACGGGTTGCGCAGGGGCGAGTTCAGCGCCCGCGAGCTGACCGGGGCCTGCATCGCCGCCATCGAGCAGGCCGGCCGGCTCAACGCCGTGGTCCATTTCACCCCCGAGCGGGCGCTGGAGATGGCCGATGCCGCCGATGCCAGGCTGCGCGCGGGCGATGCGCCCGACCTGTGCGGCATCCCCATCGGCATCAAGGACCTGTTCTGCACGAAGGGGGTGGAGAGCCAGGCGGCCTCGCGCATACTCGAAGGCTTCCGCCCGCGCTATGAAAGCACCGTCACCGCCCAGCTCTGGGCCGAGGGCGCGGTGATGCTGGGCAAGCTCAACATGGACGAATTCGCCATGGGCAGCTCGAACGAGACCTCCTGCTACGGTCCCGCGATCAACCCCTGGCGCGCGCGCGGCGACGATCGCAACCTCACCCCCGGCGGCTCCTCGGGCGGCTCGGCCGCGGCGGTGGCGGCCGGACTGTGCCTGGCCGCGACCGGCACCGATACCGGCGGCTCGATCCGCCAGCCCGCGGCCTTCACCGGCATCACCGGGGTCAAGCCAACCTATGGCCGCTGCTCGCGCTGGGGCATCGTCGCCTTCGCCTCCTCGCTCGATCAGGCCGGGCCGATGACCCGCACGGTGCGGGATGCGGCGATCATGCTGCGGGCGATGTCGGGGCATGATCCCAAGGATTCCACCTCGGCCGATCTGCCGGTTCCCGATTTCGAGGCGGCGCTGAGCGGCGGCATCCGCGGCAGGCGCATCGGCATCCCGCGCGAATACCGCGTCGACGGCATGCCCGCGGAGATCGAGAAAGTCTGGGAGCAGGGCGCGCAATGGCTGCGCGACGCCGGGGCCGAGGTGGTGGAGGTCTCGCTGCCCCACACCCGCCACGCGCTGCCGGTCTATTACGTGCTTGCCCCGGCCGAGGCCTCCTCCAACCTCGCCCGCTATGACGGGGTGCGCTACGGCCGCCGTGCCCGGCTCGGCCCGAATGACGGTGTGCTGGAGCTTTACGAGGCGACGCGGGCCGAGGGCTTCGGCCGCGAGGTCAAGCGGCGGGTGATGATCGGCGCCTATGTGCTCTCGGCCGGCTTCTACGACGCCTATTACCTGCGCGCGCAGAAGGTGCGGACGCTGATCAGGCGCGATTTCGAGACCGTCTTCGCCGAGGGCATCGACGCGCTCTTGACCCCTGCCACCCCCTCGGCCGCCTTCGCCATCGGCGAGATGGCCGGGGCGGACCCGGTGCAGATGTATCTCAACGACGTCTTCACCGTCACCGTCAACCTTGCCGGCCTGCCCGGCGTGTCGGTGCCGGCAGGGCTCGATGCGCGCGGCCTGCCGCTGGGGCTGCAGATCATCGGCCGGCCATGGGACGAGGCGGGCATGCTCAACGTCGCCTCGGTGATCGAAGCCGCGGCCGGCTTCACCGCCCGGCCCGAACGCTGGTGGTAGCGGCAGCCCGGGCCCTGGAAGAGAACGTCGGGAGCTCGGCCAGACCCGGGCGTCGCGCTCAGGGCGCCGCGAAATGCGGCGCCGGTCATGTCGTAATTATTTTCACTGTTGATTGGTAAATATTGTTTGGAGACCCCTGCAAAACCCGGATGTAGGCTGGCATCCTGAATGTGCCAGTTTTCAAACCAATCAAATCTGCGCGCGCGTAAAATAATTAGAAAGAGAGCCCTGCACAACTCCGCCTGCCAGACCCGGGCGTCGCGCTCAGGGCGCCGCGAAATGCGGCGCCGGTGAAGTTTGTTCCTGATTTTCACCTATTTGGTAAATATTGATTGGGGAATTATTTTC
>RFIR01000518.1 GCA_003695135.1 Alphaproteobacteria bacterium
ACCAGCCAGACCCGGGCGTTCCGCGCGGGCGCCACGAAATTGTGGCGCCACATGCGCTCTTCTTGTTTTCACTGTTGATTGATAAATATTGATTGCGAAGTTATTTTCTAATTATTTTATGCGCGCACAAATCTGTTCCTGCTGAACCCTCATGCATTCAGGATGCCCGCCTGCATCCCGGTCTTGCAGGAATCTCTGGTAAATATTGATTGAGGAATTATTTTCTGGAGACCCCTGCAAAACTCAGCTGGCCAAACCCGGGCGCTGCGCTCGGGCGCCGCAAAATGCGGCGCCGGCGGCGATTATCCATGATTTTCACCTGTTTGATAAATATTGATTGAGGAATTATTTTCCAATTACTTTACAGACGCGCAACCATGATCCCACGAAAGCTTTGTGCTTTTCGAGAACCCGCCTGCATCCATGTATTGCAGGGGTAATCCAATCATTGCACCTGCGCGAGGATTGTCGCCTGGCCGTATCGCGCATTCGCCTTCAGACCGGCAGAACACCCCCCGGCGCCTGCCGGCTGATCACGCGCGAGGAAACGCACCTCGACGGCTGCCGGGCGATCACCTGCAAGGGCCGTGCGGCCCGGATCGTCCGCGCCAACCACCCCGGAACCATCACCTCGCTCACGGCACGAAGCCGGGCAGCGGGCAGTGATATGGGCGGCTGGTATCAACGCTGATTTTCGCCCTGCCCTCGGGCGTCAGAGCATCGAGGGCAGGACCTGATCGGGGGGGCGGTGGCCATCGGCGAAGGTCTTGATATTGATGATGACCTTCTCGCCCATCTCGATGCGCCCCTCGACGGTGGCCGAACTCATATGCGGCAGCAGCATGACATTGGGCAGGCCCAGCAGGCGCGGGTTGACCGCCGGCTCCTTCTCGAACACGTCCAGCCCCGCCCCGGCCAGCTCGCCCGCGCGCAGCATGCGCGTCAGCGCATTCTCGTCGATCACCTCGCCGCGCGAGGTGTTGATGACATAGGCGGTCGGCTTCATCAGCTTCAGCCGCCTTGCATTGAGCAGGTGAAACGTGGCCGGCGTGTGCGGGCAGTTGATCGACAGGATGTCGATGCGCGCCAGCATCTGATCGAGGCTTTCCCAGTACGTCGCCTCGAGCTCGGCCTCGATCTCGGGCCGCAGCTGGCGGCGGTTGTGATAGTGGATCTGCAGCCCGAAGCCGCGCGCGCGCCGCGCCACCGCCTGGCCGATGCGGCCCATGCCGAGAATGCCCAGCCGCTTGCCGCCGATGCGGCTGCCGGTCAGCCCGCAGGGCGACCAGCCCTCCCATTCGCCCGACTGCATCAGATTGGCGCCCTCGCGCAGCCGCCGCGGCACCGCGAGGATCATCGCCATCGCCATGTCGGCGGTATCCTCGGCCAGAACGCCGGGGGTGTTGGTGACGATGATGTTGCGGCGCAGCGCGGTCTGCACGTCGATATGGTCGAAGCCCGCCCCGTAGATGGCGATGAGGCGCAGCTGCGGGCCGGCCTGCCCCAGCAGCGCGGCGTCGATGCGGTCGGTCAGCGTGGGCACCAGCACCTCGGCCCGGCCCAGCGCCGCGGCCAGCTCCTCGCGCGTCATCCGCCGGTCGGTCTCGTTGAGCTCCACCTCGAACAGCTCGCGCATGCGGGTCTCGACCGGCTCGGGCAGGCGGCGGGTGACGACGACCTTGGGGCGATGGGCAGGCATGGGCACTCTTCTATCCTCGCTCGAACGGGCCGGATCGCACCAATTCCTGATGCGTTCCGGCCTGACCAGTGCTAATGTCGCGCGTGCCGGAGATAAACCGAAAAAGGCGGCGGGCCAAACCTGTCAGGCAGGGCATGAAGCGGATCGGGGCAGCGGCGAGAGGCGTACGGAACGGGCTGGCGGCGGGGCTGGTGCTGGTGATTGCCGCAATGCCGGTTTCCGCCCCGCTTCGGGCCGGCGAGACCGCACAGGCCAGCGAGGCCCCCAGGCTCGGCCCGGTGACGAGGCGGCCGCTGCCGCGCTATGTCAGCCTCAAGGCGAAGGCCAATGTGCGACGCGGGCCGGGCACCGATCAGCGCATCGACTGGGTGTTCCGGCATCGTGGAATGCCGCTGCAGGTGATTGCCGAATTCGGCAACTGGCGCAAGGTGGTCGATGCAGACGGCACCGGCGGCTGGATCCATCACTTTTTCCTGCGCAACCAGCGTACGGTGGTCGTGCGTGCGCCGCGCACCAGCCTGCGCGAGGCACCCGATGCGCAGGCGCGGGAGGTTGCGCGCGCCATGCAGGGCGTCATCGCCCGGGTGCGGGAATGCGGGGCGGACTGGTGCCTGATCGCGGTGGACGGCTATGAAGGCTGGGTGATCAAGCGCGATGTCTGGGGCGTCGATCCGGGCGAGATTCTCGACTGACGCGCACCGCAGCCGATCCCGCGCAGGGCGCATCCCTCCCTGATTTCAGGACGGCCCGTCCGCGGCCTGCGAGGCCGCAATCACGCCCCCTGCTCCGCATCCCGGCAGCGGCGCAGCCGGATGACCACGTCGATCTTGGCGATCTCGGTGCCCCGGGGCGTCTCGGGCAGGCGGGCAAAGGCCATCTCCAGCGGTGGCGCGTCCACCAGCCGGCCTTCATCCTCGAAATAGAAATGCGGATGATCGTCGGTGCGGGTGTCGAAATGGCTGCGCGCGCCATGCACCATCACCTCGGTCAGCAGGCCGGCCGCGGTAAAGGCGCGCAGGGTGTTGTAGACGGTGGCCAGCGAGACCTTGCCGGCCACGCGCTGGGCGGCTTCGTGCAGGCTTTCGGCGGTGACGTGCCGGTCGCGACCGTCACCGATCAGCAGGGTGGCCAGGAGCCGCCTTTGCCGCGTCGGCCGCAGCCCTCCCGAAGCGAGCCACGCGACCACCCGTTCCGCGGATGCCGAAGGATCGAAATCGAGCCGGTCCGAAGCCGCATCGCCCGGCTGGACCTCCGTCCCGACTGCTTCCCAGCACTCGTTGTCCAAGACTGTTCTTCCCCGGATCTGGAACGCCTGCAGCGCAAGCTTAAACCAAAACCGTCAGCGATGCAAAATGCCTCGGCGATTGGTCGCGGGCGGGCGCGCGCCATCGCGCTTGCACGCCGCGCGGCGGGGGTGATAGGGAACGTTGGCGGAAATTGGGACCCTGCGCTGGGAGACCGCATGGCACGGGTGGAAAGCTTTGATTTCGAAGCGCTGATGCGTTGCGGCCGGGGCGAGCTTTTCGGTCCCGGCAACGCGCAACTGCCGGTTCCGCCCATGCTGATGATGGACCGCGTGACCCATATCTCGGATGCCGGCGGCGCCTATGACAAGGGTCAGGTCGTGGCCGAATTCGACATCAGGCCCGATCTGTGGTTCTTCAAGTGCCACTTTCTGGGCGATCCGGTCATGCCCGGCGCGCTGGGCCTCGATGCGCTGTGGCAGATCACCGGCTTCTTTCTCGGCTGGCTGGGTCTGCCGGGCCGGGGGCGGGCGCTCGGCGTGGGCGAGGTGAAGTTTTCCGGCATGGTCACGCCGGACAAGAAGCTGGTGCGCTATACCGTCAATCTCAAGCGCATCATCAACCGCAAGCTCAAGCTCGGCATTGCCGACGGGGTGGTCGAAGCGGATGGTGACGTGATGTTCACCACCACGGATATGCGGGTGGGGCTGTTTCAGGCCAGCGCGGAGGGGGCGGCCTGAGCCCGCCGGCAGGGAAGGATAACGCCATGCGTCGCGTCGTCGTGACCGGTCTCGGGATCGTTTCCTCGATCGGAAACAGCACGGACGAGGTGCTGGAGTCGCTGAAGATCGGCAGATCGGGGATCAGCTTCGCCGAGGACTATGCCGAGCACGGCTTTCGCAGCCGGGTACATGGCCGGCCCGATATCGACATTCGCGAACATGTCGACAAGCGCCAGCTGCGCTTCATGGGCGACGGGGCGGCCTACAACTACATCGCCATGGAGCAGGCGATCGCCGATTCCGGGCTGGAGCCGGGCGATGTCAGCAACGAGCGCACCGGGCTGGTGATGGGTTCGGGCGGGCCCTCGACGCGCAACCTGTTCATCGCCCATCAGAAGGTGCTGGAGACCGGCAGCCCCAAGCGGATGGGGCCGTTCATGGTCACCCGCGGCATGTCGTCGACCAACTCCGCCTGCCTCGCCACCCCCTTCAAGATCAAGGGCGTGAACTACTCGATCACCTCGGCCTGTTCCACCTCGGCCCACTGCATCGGCAATGGCGTGGAACAGATCCAGTTCGGCAAGCAGGACATCGTCTTTGCCGGCGGCGGCGAGGAGCTCGACTGGACGCTGTCCTGCCTGTTCGACGCGATGGGCGCGCTCAGCTCGAAATACAACGACACGCCGCAAACCGCCTCGCGCCCCTATGACGCCACCCGCGACGGTTTCGTCATCGCCGGCGGGGGCGGGGTGGTGGTGCTGGAGGAGCTCGAGCACGCCAGGGCGCGCGGGGCGAAGATCTATGCCGAGATCACCGGCTATGCCGCCACCTCGGACGGCTATGACATGGTCCAGCCCTCCGGCGAGGGCGGCGAGCGCTGCATGCGGCTGGCGCTGAAGACCGTCGGCAACCGCAAGGTCGGCTACATCAACGCGCATGGCACCTCGACCCCGGTCGGCGATATCGGCGAGATCGAGGCGATCCGCCGCGTCTTCGGCGACGCGCAGCCGCCCACCTCGTCCACCAAGTCGCTGACCGGCCACAGCCTCGGCGCCACCGGCGTGCAGGAGGCGATCTACTGCATCCTGATGCTGCAGCACGATTTCATCGCCGCCTCGGCCAACATCACCCAGCTCGACCCGGCGCTGCGGCCGGATGAGATCGTCACCGAGCGCATCGACAATGCCGGGCTCGACACGGTGATCTCCAACAGCTTCGGCTTCGGCGGCACCAACGCCACGCTGGCCTTCAGCCGGTTTCACGGCTGAGGGTAAGCTAGTGGGTGCGGAATTCATTCCGCGCCCGCTGGTACCAACTTGACGCTCGTCCTTCGGGACGGCGTTTTCTTTTTTCATTCCATGTATTGTGGTATTATGGAGACGTGTCTGAGTCGTTTAAAAAATTTAGAGCACATTTTCCTAAAAAGGGTGCACAACGAGAGTGGATTTCAGAAATTCGAGATACGTTGTCTGTTTCAGAAATTGCTTCATTGTGTTCATGTTCTGAGCGTACCGTGCGAGATTGGCAACGAGAGCGGTTCCACATGGATTACGCGTGCCTGGAAAAAATCTGTGCTCAGTTACAATTACCCTTGCCGCCAGTCAAAAAAACTCCCACATACGCTCATACGAAAGCCGCCGGACTAAAGGGCGGCAAAGCTTTGATTGAAAAATATGGCAAAGTGCCTGTTGATGAATCAGCTCGGAAAGAGCGTTGGCAGGCGTGGTGGAAAAATACTGGTAATAAACAGTCAGTCATTACCCAGCCAAAGAAAATTATCATACCGAGGAGGAGTGCTGATTTGGCAGAGTTTGTTGGGATTGTTATGGGAGATGGTGGCATTTCAAATTATCAACTGACTATCACGCTGCATTCTGTTGATGACAAAACAAACGTGG
>RFIR01000519.1 GCA_003695135.1 Alphaproteobacteria bacterium
GGGATCGGTGCGGTATTCCACCCGTCCATCGGGCCACAGCCGCGCCACAGCCCGGCGGCTGGCGAGGCAGAAGGCGTGAACCGACATCTGCATGCCGCCGGTGTGGCAGTAGCCGACCTCGATGTGACAGTCGATGACCATGTTGCGCCCGACAAAGCCCATCGCGCCCATGCCGATGGAATTGCCGAGCGCCTTCAACTCCTCCTCCAGCGCGGCGATCTTCGGGTCCGGGTTGCGATCACCGACCACGCGCAGGGTGGCGGCGCGTTTGCCCAGCACCATGCAGGCATCCTTGGAGCCGCCCAGCCCGACGCCGATGATCGCCGGCTGGCAGGCGAGCCCGCGCTTGCCGAAGGCGACCAGGCAGTCGAGATAGAAGCGCTTGATGCCCTCGATGCCGTCGGAGGGAAACAGCATGCGGTAATCGGTGCCGAAGAGGCCGCCCTTGTGCACGGTGATCAGGTCGAGCCAGTCGCCGTCGGGCTCGAAGCCGTACTCGATCTCCGGCGCGCCGATGCCGACATTGTTGTCGTGATCGGTCCGCCACAGCGGATGCACCCGGTTGGGTCGCAGCGGAACGCTGGCGGTCGCGTTGGCGGTGGCCCGGCGCAGCGCGGTTTCCAGCGCGCACATGCCGCCCTCGACACTGGCCGCGTTGCCGAGCTTGACATACCAGCGCGGCACGCCGGTATCGCCGCACATGGCGCGGCGGTCCTGCTTGGCCGCCTCGTAATTGTCCAGCATCGCCTTCAGCACGAAAGAGGCGAGCTCGCCATCCTCGGTCTTCACCGCCTCCTTCAGCCCGTCGAGATAGTCCTGCGGGATCTCGATGGCCGCCTTGGCCATCAGCGTCTCGGCGGTGGACTGGATGAGGGAGAGGGGGATCATGGGTTCTCCACCAGCGTTTCGGGTTCGCCCTCCGGCAGGATGGTCTCGCCGGGGCGGACGATGGTAAACCGGACCGGCTCGCGTGTCACCTCGACCGCATCGCCGGACCTGCGGGCGACGGTGAAGGAGGAGGCGTCCAGATCGCCCGGCTCGGGGAAATCCTCGCGGAAATGGGCGCCGCGCGAGTTCTCCCGCGCCAGCGCCGCGCGGGCGATCACCTCCGAGACCTCGGTCAGCGAGGCGAGGTTCAGCCAGTCATGCCATGTCGGGTTGAAGGCGCGGGACTGCGCGGCGATGCCGGTCCCGGCCAGCTCCCCGGCGATCTCCGCCACCCGCCCGATGCCGCGTTCCAGCCCCGCAGCCGTGCGCATCACCCCGACATCGTCCCACATGATCTCCTGCAGCCGGTGGCGCAGCTCCTGCACATGGCCGGCAGGTTGGGCGAAGGGGCGCAGGGCGCGGTCGATCTCGGCCTCCAGCACCGCCGCGTCGGGCTCGCGCAGCGCGCGCAGCCGGGCGATGTCGCGCGCCATCACCTCGCCCGCGATGCCGCCATAGACGGTGGAATTGGCCACCCCGTTGCCGCCGAGCCGGTTGGCGCCATGGGCGCCGCCGGCATCCTCGCCCGCGACATAGAGCCCCTCGATGCCGCTGCGCGTATCCGGGTCGACCACCACCCCGCCCATGAAGTAATGCGCGGTCGGCACCACCTCGACCAGCCCGCCGGCGAGGTCGAAGCCGCAATCGGCGCAGCGCTTGACCATGCCGGGGAACATGCGACGGACATTGTCCGGCCCCAGATGGGCCATCGAGATGAAGACGCCGAGCTGATCGGGGTTCTCGTTGCGGCGCATCTCGGCATAGATGCCGCGGCTGACCACGTCGCGGGTGGCGCGTTCGCCGCGCGGGTCGTGATCGAACATGAAGCGCCGGCCCTGATGATCGAGCAGATACCCGCCCGAGCCGCGCAGCCCCTCCTCCAGCACCGTGCCGGTCATCCGAGTGTGATCGCCGGCAAGCAGCCCGGTGGGGTGGAACTGCACCATCTCCATGTCGCGCAGGGGCAGGCCCAGCCGCAGCGCCATGGCCAGCCCGTCCATCGCCTTCTCGCCCGATGGCGTGTGGTAGCGATACATGGATGGCCCGCCGCCGGTGGCCATCAGCACGGCGCGGGCGCGCACGAGGCGAAAGGCGCCGCTGCGCATGTCGATCATCAGCACGCCCGAAAGCGCGGCGCCGTCCGGGGTCGGGATCAGCCCGATGGCGCGATGCTCCTGCAGCCGCTCCACGGGGCGCGACAGCACCTGCTCCATCAGCCGGTTGATGATCTCGATGCCGGTCAGATCGCCCTTGTGTACCGTGCGGTCGGCGGTCTGGCCGGCAAAGGCCTTGTGGTGCAGGCTGCCATCGGGGTTGCGGTCGAAGACGCAGCCGACCTCGTTTTCCAGCTCGCGCACGCGGACCACCGCCTGCTCGCACAGCCGCCACGCCATGTCCTGGTTCGGCAGCCACTTGCCGCCATGGATGGTGTCCATGAAATGCCGCTCGACGCTGTCGCCGGGGCCGAGCGCCACGTTGTAGCCGCCCTGTACCATGCGCGTGCAGCCGCATTTGCCGAGGAGCCCCTTGACCGCGATGGTGATGCGCGTGCCGGCGGGGGCGGTCTGCTGGGCGTGCAGCGCCGCGAACAGCCCCGCGCCACCCGAGCCGAGGATCAGGATGTCGGTATCGTGGCGCTCGAACTCGATACTGCGGGGCATGGGTCAGACCTTGTCGCGCCCGATCGGCCTCACCCGCCCGTGGCGCACAGCGACACGGGCATGCGCCCGCCCGCCCCACAGGCGGGCGCATTCGCGCCCACCCGGGCGGGCGCACGCCCTAGCGTTGGTTCCTTGAGCGTCTCGGCCATCTTGCGACATGTGCGAGCCGTCCAACCTCTTCATCGCACACCCTCCCCAAGTCGGACCGACACCGGCGAACAAGGCCGAACGGCCACCGCCCTCGCCCCTGACCTCGGCCTTCTGTGACGAGACGCCCGCCATGCGCTACACCGCGCTCAAAAGAAACAGGCCCGAGACCAGCACCGCCGCCGATACCGCGCCGGCGGCGAGCGCCTTCTGCCGCGGCGAGAAGGGCAGGAATTCCAGCGCCAGCAACCTCAGCCCGCCGAAGAGATGCACCGCGAGCAGGAAGACCAGCCCGCCCTCGGCCAGCCTGACCAGCGGCAGCTCGGCCCAGCGCAGGAAGCCGTCAAGCCGCTCCGGCGCACGTAACGCCAGCGCCAGCATGTAGAAATGCACCGGCAGGAACAGCGCCAGCGCCAGACCGGAGACCCGGTGCAGCACGAAGGCGAACCACAGCGGGTGATTGCGATGGGGCCGCATCATAGCATCGTCACGGCCGTCACCGCCCGCGCCCCCATGAAGAAGAAGACACCGAACACGGCCCAGGTCAGCACCGTAAGGCCAGCCCCGCGCAGGCCCGTCACCTCGTGCACGATGACGCGCAGCCCGATGGCGGCATGCAGCGATGCGGCGGCGACGAACAGACCGTAGAACAGGAACCAGAAGACCGAGCCTTGGGTGCGCGACAGGATCTCGGCCGCCGACAGCCCGCCCTGAACCGCGATGATCATCACCACGATATGCACCACCATCAGCGGCGCCATCACCATCGCGCTCAGCCGCTGGGCGATATAGAGGCGAAGATCGAGCATCAGATCTCCTTTCCGAATGCGCCGAGAAAGGTCGCCCGCTTCAGCCCGGCAATGGCGCGCAGCGGGTCGAGTTCCTTGGGGCAATGGGCGGTGCAGTTGCCCATCGAATGGCAGTTGTGACAGCCCCCCGCGCCCGACACCGCAGCGAGCACCGCGCCGCGCGCACCGTGCCGTTCGTCATTGACCAGTGTCCATGCGCGCTGCAACGGCGCGGGGCCGAGATAGTCGGGACTGGCGGCCACCGTATCGCAGGCGGCATGGCAGACGCCGCAGTTGATGCATTCGATACCGGCATCGGCGGCCTGCCTGCCGGGGCTGTCGGGCCGGACCGGCGCCACGGGATCGTCACGTGTGCGCTGCGGCACGAAGCGGCCGCCGGCGCCGATCCAGCGCGCGAAGAACGGGTCCATGTCGGTGGCCAGATCGCGGATCACCGGCAGGTTGGCGAGCGGCGCGATGGTCAGCCGGTTGTTGCGCGCGACCTTCTTCACATGCGTCCGGCAGGTCCAGCGCGGTGTGCCGTTGACCGTCATCGCGCAGGAGCCGCACATGCCGACGCGGCAGGCGAAGCGGTAGGCGAGATCGCCGGCGAGGTTCTGCTGGATCCAGCTGACCACGTCGAGCACGGTCTGGTTGTCCTCGGCCGGGACGCGGAAGGATTCGAACCGGCCCGATCCGGAATCGCCGCGCCAGACCGAGACTTCCAGCTGCCCGTTATCCGCCACGGCTCCCCCCCTGCGTCATTGCCGCATCAGTATACGCCGATGGCGCGGCCAACAAGACCGGGAAACGCGCGGCCGGTTTCGGGGATGGAGGGTTCGGTCAGTTCTTCTTGACCGGGCGCGCGAAAGGCGATGGAGACGAACCGATGCGCCAGCGCGGAAGGAAAGGGCCGGGGATGGTCTCGCAGCAAGGGCGAAAGGCAGCAGAGGCACCGGCCGAGGCGTCATGGCGCCGCCTGCCTGCCGGGATCTGGGCGCTCGGCTTCGTGTCGCTCTTGATGGATGTCTCCTCGGAGATGATCCACGCGCTCCTGCCGGTCTATCTCACCGTCGGGCTGGGCGCGACCGCACTGGCCGTCGGCGTGATCGAGGGCATTGCCGAGGCGACGGCGGCGATGACCAGGGTGTTTTCCGGCGCGCTGTCGGACCGGATCGGGCGCCGCAAGGAACTCGCCGCGCTCGGCTACGGCCTTGCGGCGCTGACCAAGCCGGTGTTTCCGCTCGCCCCCTCCATCGGCTGGGTGGTGGCGGCCCGCTTCATCGACCGGGTGGGCAAGGGCATCCGCGGCGCACCGCGCGACGCGCTGGTGGCAGATCTGGCCCCGAATGGGTTGCGCGGCGCGGCCTACGGTCTGCGCCAGTCGCTCGACACGGCAGGCGCCTTTCTCGGCCCGCTCGCCGCGATCGGGCTGATGTGGCTGTTCGCGGAGGATTTCCGCGCCGTGTTCTGGGTCGCCGTCCTGCCGGCCTTTCTGGCGCTCGCCCTGATCCTGTTGGCGGTGCACGAACCGCCGCGCCCCGCGGGTCTGCGCCGGGTGCGCAATCCGCTGTCACGCGCCGAGCTCGGCCGCCTCGGCGGGGTCTACTGGTGGGTGGTCGGGGTGGCGACGCTGTTCACCCTGGCCCGTTTCAGCGAGGCCTTCGTGATCCTGCGCGCCAGCAGCGCGGGGCTGCCGCTGGTGCTGGTGCCGCTGGTGCTGGTCGGCATGAATGCGGTCTATGCGGTCTCGGCCTGGCCGGTGGGGGCGCTGTCGGACCGCATCGGCCGTTCGGGCCTCTTGCTGGCCGGGCTGGGGATGCTGATCGCCGCCGATCTGGCCCTCGCCTTCGCCGGCGGTCTGGCCGGCATCGCGCTGGGGGTGGCGATCTGGGGCCTGCACATGGGCTTCACCCAGGGTATCGTCGCCGCGCTGGTGGCCGAGGCGGTTCCGGCCGAGCTGCGCGGCACCGCCTTCGGCATGTTCAACCTCGTCACCGGGGCGGCGCTGCTCATGGCCAGCGTCATCGCCGGCGCGCTGTGGGAGGCCGTGGGCGCCGAGTCGACCTTCCTGGCCGGCGCGGGCTTCGCCGCGGTGGCGGCGCTGGGTCTTCTGCCGCTTGCCCGCAGACCTGCCGGCGATGACGGCGGCGGCAAGGGCCGGTGACGCCGGCGCCTCCGGCCGCGCCAAGGGGCGGGCCTCAGAGCGGGGCCTCGATCTCGCGCAGCCAGCGCATCAGCGCCGGGCGCACCGACATCGCGCCTTCCGCCCGCGCCGCGTCGATCACCCCGCGCGCCTCGCTGAGGTCGATCGCGCGCAACAGCCGCTTGACCGGCCCGATCGCGGCCGGCCGCATCGACAGCGTGCGGATGCCCACCGCGCACAGCGCCAGCGCCTCGACCGGCCGGCCGGCATCCTCGCCGCAGAAGGACAGCGGCGTGCCGTGTTCGGCACAGCGGCGGATGATCATCGCGATGAAGTCGAGAAAGCTGGTGTTGAGCGTGTCGTAGCGGCGCCTGACCCGCTCGTTCTCGCGATCGGCGGCGAAGAAGAACTGCTTGAGGTCGTTGCCGCCGATCGAGATGAAATCGGTGATGCGGAAGAACCGGTCGGGCGCGAAGGCAAGGCTGGGCGTCTCCAGCATGGCGCCGATCTGCAGCGTTTCCGGCAGGGTGTGGCCCAGCGCCCGTTCCGCAGCGACCTCGCCCAGCACCATGTCGCGGCCGCGCTCGAACTCCTCCATCTGGGCCACGAAGGGAAACATGATGCTCAGCGGTCGGCCCTTCGCGCCGCGCAGGAGCGCCTGGATCTGCATGCGCATCACCCCGCGCCGGTCCAGCGTCAGCCGGATCGCCCGCCAGCCCATGGCCGGGTTCGGCTCGTCCTGCCGCTTCATGTTGGGCAGGACCTTGTCCGAGCCGATGTCGAGGGTGCGGAAGATCACCCGCTTGCCGCGGGCGGCATCGAGCACGCGGGCGTAGAATTCCGCCTGGTCGCCACGGCGCGGCACCTTGGAGCGGACGAGGAACTGCAGCTCGGTGCGATAGAGCCCCACCCCCTCGGCGCCGCAATGGGGCAGCGAGGGCAGATCGGCCATCAGCCCGGCATTCATGTAGAGCGCGACGCGCTGCCCGTCGCGGGTCAGCGCCGGCAGGTCGCGCAGCGCGGCATAGGCCTTCTGGGCCTCGGCGCGCATGGCCAGCTTTTCCTCGAAGGCGCGGCGGACGTTCTCCTCCGGCCGCAGATGCGCCACCCCCTCGTCACCATCGACGAGGATCAGATCGCCGTTCTGCGCCTCGCGCGTCACGCGGGCGGCCTGGATGACCAGCGGGATGGCCAGCGCGCGGGCCACGATCGCGGCATGGCTGCCAACCGAGCCTTCCTCCAGCACGATGCCCTTCAGCGCGCGGCCGTAATCGAGCAGCTCGGCCGGGCCAATGTTGCGCGCGACGAGGATGGCGTCCTCGGGCAGATCGCGGGAGGGGCCGTCCGCACCCGCCAGATGCCTCAGCAGCCGCCGGGCGAGATCGTCGAGATCGTGCAGCCGCTCGCGCAGATAGGGATCCTGGACACGCTCCATGCGGGCACGGGTCTCGGACTGCTCCTTTTCCACCGCAAGGATCGCCGACAGCCCGCTGGCGATGTTTTCCTCCATCCGCCGCAGCCAGCCGCGATCGCTGGCCAGCAGGCGGTAGGTCTCCAGCACCTCGCGATGCTCGCCGGAGGTCTTGAGCAGATCGTCATCGAGCATGCCGTCGATCTCGGCCCGCAGCGCGGCCAGCGCCGCGCCCAGCCGCTCGCGTTCGGCCTCCGGATCCTCGGCCACCGGAACCTTGGCCACGATGTTGGGCTCGTGCAGCACAACGGTGCCCATCGCCGCGCCTTCCTGGGCGGGAATGCCGCGGGCGAAGAAGGGCAGGCGGTGGGTGGCCGCGACCTCCATCGCGCCGGGGCCGGTGAAGGTGCCGAGCTCGGTCATCTCGGCGACCACCATCGCCACGACCTCCAGCCCGTGCACCTCGTCCTCGCTGAACTGGCGCGCTTCGGCGGTCTGGACCACCAGCACGCCGAGGACCTCGCCGAGGCGCTGGATCGGCACGCCGAGGAAGGCCGAATAGACCTCCTCGCCGGTCTCGGCGAGGTAGCGGAACCCCTTCTCGTGCGGCGCATCGGCGGTGTTGATCGGCGCCACCTCCTCGGCGATGCGCCCGACCAGCCCCTGCCCGACCTTCAGGCGGACGGCATGCACCGATTCCGGCCGCAGTCCCCTGGTGGCGCACAGCTCCAGCGTCTGCGCATCGCGCTTGAGATAGACCGAGCAAACCTCGGTCTCCATCGAGGTGGCAATGACATCGACGATGCGGTCGAGCCGTTCCTGACCGGTGCCGGGCTCGGCCATCACCGCGGCCAGCCGCTTGAGCAGCTCGCGCGAATCGACCCCCTTTCCCGAGGGCACGACCCGGACCTCGCCCTGTCTCATCACGCCGCGTCCTGCAGGTCGAAGGCGTCGTGCAGCGCGCGCACGGCCAGTTCCAGATAGCGCCGGTCGATCAGCACCGACACCTTGATCTCGGAGGTGGTGATGACCTTGATGTTGATGCCCTCGGCAGCAAGGGTGGCGAACATCTTCTGCGCCACGCCCGAATGCGAGCGCATGCCGATGCCGACGATCGAGACCTTGGCGACCTCGGTATCGGTGACGATGTCGCGATAGCCGATGGAATGGGTGCGCTCCGCCGCCTCCAGCGCCCGGGTGGCCCTGGGCACATCGGCGACCGGGCAGGAGAAGGTCATGTCCGTCAGCCCGTCCTCGGAGATGTTCTGCACGATCATGTCGACCACCACGCCGGCCTCGGCCAGCGGCCCGAAGATCGCCGCCGCCACGCCGGGCTTGTCGGCGATGCCGATCAGGGTGATCTTGGCCTCGTCACGCTGAAAGGCGATGCCGTTGACGACCTTGCTTTCCACGATCTCCTCCTCGTCGCACACCAGCGTGCCCGGCCCGTTCTCGAAGCTCGACCGGACCAGCAGCCGCACCTTGTAGCGCATGGCGAGCTCGACCGAGCGGGTCTGCAGCACCTTGGCACCGAGGCTCGCCAGCTCCAGCATCTCCTCATAGGCGATGCGGTCGAGCCGGCGTGCCCTGCCGGTGATGCGCGGATCGGTTGTATAGACTCCGTCGACATCGGTATAGATGTCGCAGCGTTCCGCGCCCAACGCGGCGGCGAAGGCGACGGCGCTGGTATCCGACCCGCCCCGCCCCAGCGTGGTGATGCGGCCCTCGGGCGAGATGCCCTGAAAGCCGGCGATCACCGCATGCAGCCCCTCGCCGAACTTCTGTTCCATGTGGCTGGTGTCGATGCTGCGGATCCGCGCCACGCCATGCGAGGAATCGGTCACCATCGGCACCTGCCAGCCCTGCCAGGACCGGGCCGGAACATCCATCTCCTGCAGGGTCAGCGCCATCAGCCCCGCGGTGACGTTCTCGCCCGAGGAGACGACCGCATCGTATTCGCGCGCATCATACATCGGCGAGACGCGCTCGACCAGTTCGACCAGCTCGTTGGTGCGCCCGGCCATGGCCGAGACCACCACCGCCACATCGTATCCGGCCTCGACCTCGCGGCGGACATGATGCGCGGCATTGCGAATGCGATCCAGATCGGCCACCGAGGTGCCGCCGAATTTCATCACCAGCCTGGCCATGGAAACGGGCGTTCCTTTCCGCGCATGCCGGATCAGCTTCCGGCTGACGCGCCGTCATATAAGGCCGCAGCACCTGCCGCAAGGCGTTGGAAGTTTTGCACGGCACCCCCGAAGCACGCACCGGGCAATGTGGGCGCCGGCGACGGTTTCAGCCTTCGCGCTCCAGGATTCCGTTCCTTGAGAGACCGCCGAGAAGTTCTGCCGGCCAGACCTTGTCCGCTTTCGAGGGTGCCGGGAAACGCGGCGCCGGTGACGCTGCGAATCTTTTCACTGTTGATTGATGGAGCATGTCCCGACGGATGTTCAC
>RFIR01000520.1 GCA_003695135.1 Alphaproteobacteria bacterium
GAGATCGATGTCGGTGACCAGCGGCGGCACGGCCGAGAAGCCCTTCAGAAGATCGGGCAGGTCGGCGGGATCGGCCGGCTGCGGGTCGATGGTAATGGTTTTCTTCGCCTCGAAGCTGCCATCGGGATTGCGCCACCAGGTGAAGATCGAGCCCTGCAGGTTGGTGGTGTCGACCACCACGCCGCAGAATCCGTATTCGCGGACCGGATCGTGGGCCGGGCGGACCTCTAGCGCCATCTGGTGGTTCTCGCCCAGATCGATGGTCTGCCGGTTGCGCCGCTCGCGCAGATCCCAGAAATGCAGCTTGTGGCCGTATTTGTTGGACAACAGGTCTTCCGGCACCAGGCCGTTCTCAAACTGCGGCGGCAGCCCCCACTCGGAGCTGACCATGTAGTCGCGCGGCAGGTTCCACCAGAAATCGTAATGTTTCTCCTGCGCGCCGCGATCCATCTCGTAGCGGCCGAGAATGTCGAAGGTTTTGCAGTCCATGATGAAGATGCCCGGCGGACCGTCGGTGCCGTCCTTGCCGCCACCGCCCAGCGTCGAGACATAGATGCCCTCGGGCCCGCAATGGATGGTGTGCGGGCGCGAATAGCCGGTCCTGGCCATCAGCTCCTCGGGCTCGATGATCTTGTGGATCGCGGGTTTGAGCGGGTCCTTGACGTCCACCACATAGATGCGGCTGGAACGGATGCCGGGGATGATCAGATAGCGCCGTTCGAGAAAGGTGTGCCCGGTCAGCGGCGAGAGCGACGAGGAACAGGCGTTCCAGCCGAAATGGTGGAACTCGTCGCCCTTGTTGGGCATCAGCAGCTTGTGCACGATCTGGCCGTAAGACTTGGACCCCGGATCGACGTCGATCACGGCCAGCCCGTCGGGTTGCGACCCGTCGGGGCTGAGCATCAGCGTGAAGGCCAGCTTCTCGACCGGCGCCTGCATCGCAAGCTTCGGCGAGGCATGGAAAGTCGGATCCGGTCTGAGATTCATGCGTCATTCTCCCTGTTGGTCAGTGATTGGCCGTTACACTGGTGGCTTCTGATAGCGCGGTGATCGGCACTCGGCAACAATACACGAAATTTCTGGAGAATTGCCATGTTTCATGGCGACATGAACTGTCGCCCGCGCGTATCGGCCGAAGGGGGCACCGCCCGGTTCACGCGACGGCACCCCTTGCGAGAAGCACGGATGAGGTCAGAGACCCCACTTGGCCTTGAGATCGTCGAAGAAGCCCGCCAGTTTCTTGATCTTGATCCAGTTGTTGACGTAGTTGATCCAGACCTGATCGGCCTGCGGCATCAGCATGGCGATGGCCGCCGGGGCGCGGGGTTCGGTGTTCCTGATCCGCACCACCGGGAATTTCGCCGTCAGCGTCGCGCCCTCGATATTCGAGGTGATGAACACGTCCGCGCGGCCCGACAGCACCTCCTGATAGCCGCGTGCCGGCGCCTCGACCACCTTGATCTGGGCGTTGGGGAACCATTTCTTGACATGGTCATGGAAGGTGGTGCCGAGCGTGGTGGCGACGATCACGTCGGGCTGGTTGACCGAGTCCCAGCCATCGAAACGGTCGGCCTTGTCGATGGTGGTGAAAGGATAGATCTCGACCGAGAGATAGCTGTCGGAATAGCCCGCCACCTTCATCCGCCCAGGCGAGATCGAGGCCGAGCCGGTGATGTGATACTTGCCGGCGACCACGCCGTTGACCAGCGTCTTCCAGTCGGTGGGCACCAGTTCCAGCTTCACCCCCAGATCCTTGGCCAGCTCGTTGGCGACGTCGATGTCGAAGCCCTTGTAGCTGTTGGTGGCCGGATCGCGGACGCTCATCGGGTTCCAGTCGCCGGTGGTGCCGAATTTCAGCACCCCGCTGTCGAGGATCTCGTTCAGTGCCGATTGCGCCAGCGTGGCGGTGGCGAGTACGGCGCCGAGCGCGAGGCCGGCAATGGGGGCGAGAATTCGTTTCATGTCTGGTCTCCTCTGTCGTGACACGTCATCTCTGACGCCGCCCGCCGGGGCGGCCGGATGCGGATTGGCGCCAAGCTAGCGGAAATTCGGGCTTGAGGGAAAGGGAAATGGTCTCCTTAATGCGCGGGCAGGCAAACGGGTGCCCGAAGGGGACGAGACAGCATGACGGAGCCGCGATGACCGAGGCTGCCATCGAACTGGCCGGCGTGAACAAGTGGTTCGGCGAGTTTCATGTCCTGAAGGACATCAACCTGACCGTCGCCCAGGGCGAGCGGGTGGTGATCTGCGGGCCTTCCGGCTCCGGCAAGTCGACGGTGGTGCGCTGCATCAACCGGCTTGAGACGCATGAGCAGGGACTGATCCGGGTGGACGGGATCGAACTGAGGGACGATGCCGCCTCGATTCGCGCCATCCGCGCCGAGGTCGGCATGGTGTTCCAGCAGTTCAACCTGTTCCCGCATCTGACGGTGCTGGAAAACGTCATGCTGGGGCCGGTCAAGGCGCGGGGGTTGAAGCGGGCCGAGGCCGAGGCGCGGGCGCGCAAGTACCTCGAACGCGTGCGCATCCCCGAACAGGCCGACAAGCGCCCCGCCCAGCTTTCCGGCGGGCAGCAGCAGCGGGTGGCCATCGCCCGCAGCCTGGCGATGGAGCCCAGGATCATGCTGTTCGACGAACCGACCTCGGCGCTCGATCCTGAGATGATCTCGGAGGTGCTGGAGGTGATGGTCGAGCTGGCCGAGGAGGGTATGACCATGATCGTGGTCACCCACGAGATGGGCTTTGCCCGCCGGGTGGCCGACAAGATGGTGTTCATGGACGCCGGCGAGATCGTGGAGACCGGCACCCCGGCGGAGTTCTTCTCCGCTCCGAAATCGGAGCGCTGCCGGACATTCCTCGACCAGATCCTGAGTCATTGAGGGGGATGCGCGTGAGACCCTGGGCGCTTCTTCTGGTCCTGCCGCTGCTGCTGGGCGGCTGCGGCTCCTCCTCGGGCTGGGGCTGGTATGTGATCGACCCTACCACCGAGGGCGGCTGGACCAATGTCAGGTTCCTGATCGCCGGCTATCCCAGCACCATCTATATCTCGCTGCTGGCAGCGGCGATCTCCATTGTTCTGGGGCTCGTCGTGTCGCTGCCCGGCCTGTCGAGCCGGCGCTGGCTGCGCTGGATCAACCGCATCTATATCGAGTTCATCCGTTCCATCCCGCTCCTGCCGATGATCTTCTGGGTCTATTTTGGCCTGCCGCTGCTTCTGAAGGGAAGCTGGGTCGAGTTTCCACTCGATCCGTTCTGGGCCGGAGTGATCGCGCTGGCGCTGTCGGACAGCGCGTTTACCTCCGAGATCTTCCGCGCCGGTATCCAGTCGATCGGCCGCGGCCAGACCGAGGCGGCCCAGACCATCGGGCTGACCTATTTCCAGACCATGCGTTATGTGATCCTGCCGCAGGCGATCCGGCGCATCCTGCCGCCGCTCGCCAACCAGTTCATCTACATCGTCAAGATGTCGGCGCTGGTCTCGGTGATCGGGTTGCAGGAACTCACGCGGCGGGCCAACGATCTCAACACCACCGAGTACCGGGCGCTGGAGATCTACACCTTCCTGATCGTGGAATATCTGGTGCTGGTGCTGATCATCTCCCAGGCGGTGCGCTGGCTGGAAAGGCGCATGGGCTCGGATGAGCGGCGGTGAGGGGAAGTGCTTTCAACCCTCGCAAGCCCATCCCGCATAGCCGAAGGCGCCATAGAGGGCGGTGCCCGACCCTGGGAGGGCGCGGAGAAACGGTGGAGGTGGAGATGACTTCTCGATCCAGGCCGGCGGTTGGGCCCTTGACAGGCGTTGCAATGCGCCCTCCCGGGGGGAGGGTCGGGCGCCGCCCGGCTGCGCCGGGCGAGCCATGTGTTCGCTGGTGTTCCAACTCTTGATGGGAATTCCTGATGGAACCCATATGCCTCGGCTGGACAAACAGGAGCGCGCCATGCCGGCAGCCTGGATACGCATGATTTCCGACGAGGAGGCGGACGAGACGCTGCGCGCCGAGCTCGATTTCGCCCGCACCCCGCACGGCACGGTGGACAATGTGCTGCGCGTCCATTCGCTGCGACCATCCACCATGCGCGGGCACATGACGCTCTACCGCGCGGCGCTGCACGATCCGGCCAACACCCTGCCGGCCTGGCTGCAGGAGGTGATCGCCTCATACGTCTCCATGCTCAACAACTGCGCCTATTCGCTGGCAAATCACTGGAAGAATGCCGCGCATCTGATCGGCGATGCCACGCGGGCCGAACGCATCCATGCCGCGCTTGCGGCACGACGTCCCGACGAGGTGTTCAAGGGGCGCGAGCTGGCGCTGATGCGCTATGCCGAGAAGCTGACGCTGCAACCGGGAGCGATGGAGCGCGCGGATGTCGACGCGCTGCGCGACGCAGGTCTCGATGACGGCGAGATTCTGGAGGCCAACCAGATCATCTGCTACTTCAACTACGTCAACCGCTCCATCAACGGGCTGGGTGTGACCACAGAAGGCGACATCGTCGGCTACTACGCCGAAGACTGATACACCAAAGACCGAGAGAAGATCATGCTGAAGACCGCGCCCTCGCTCGACCGGCTGGGCACCGAATCCGCCTTCGAGGTGCTGGCCCGCGCCCAGAAGCTGGCCGCCGAGGGCCGCGACATCATCAATCTCGGCATCGGCCAGCCGGATTTCCGCACCCCCGATCATATCGTCGAGGCGGCGGTAAGGGCGCTGCGCGACGGCCATCACGGCTATACGCCCGCCAACGGCATCGCGCCGCTGCGCGAGGCGGTGGCCGCCGATCTGCACGCCCGCCACGGGGTGGAGGTGAACCCCGACCGCATCGTGGTGGTGCCGGGCGGCAAGCCGACCATGTTCTTTGCCTGCCTGATGTTCGGCCATCCCGGGGTGGAGATCATGTATCCCAATCCCGGCTTTCCGATCTACGAATCGATGATCAGATATTCCGGCGCCACGCCGGTGCCGATCGCGCTGGAGGAGGAGAAGGGCTTTGCCTTCTCCGCCGAGGCGGTGCTCGCGCAGATCACCGAGCGCACGCGGCTGATCATCATCAACTCGCCGGCCAATCCCACCGGCGGGGTGACGCCGCGCGAAGAGATCGACAGGCTGGTGGCGGGGCTGGAGGCGCATCCCGACGTGGCGATCCTGTCGGACGAGATCTATTCGCGCATGCTCTATGGCGGGCGCGAGCATGTCAGCCTCTTGCAGTATCCCCAGATCCGCGAGCAGGTGATCATGCTCGATGGCTGGTCGAAGACCTATGCCATGACCGGCTGGCGCATCGGCTATGCGGTGTGGCCCGAGGCGCTGGTCGATCCGGTGACGCGGCTCTGCATCAACGATCATTCCTGCGTGAACGCGGCGACGCAGCATGCCGCCATCGCAGCGCTCACCGGCCCGCAGGATGCCGTGGACGCGATGATGGCCGCCTTCGATGCCCGCCGGCAGCTGATCGTGCGCGAACTGAACGCGCTGCCGGGCTTTCGCTGCGCCGATGCCGCCGGCGCCTTCTACGCCTTTCCCAACATCGAGGGCACGGGGATGGATGCGCGCACGGCGCAGGACCGGTTCCTGAACGAGGCCGGGGTGGCGACGGTCGCCGGCACCAGCTTCGGCGCCTGGGGGCAGGGGTACTTGCGCTTTTCCTACGCCAACAGCGAAGAGAACATCGCCGAGGCGATCCGGCGCATCCGCGCCTGTCTGTGAGCCCCGGTGCGCGCCCGGCCGGGCGCGACCAGGATTTGGGTGCGTGCAAACGAAAGGGGCGCGCGGTTGCCCGCGCGCCCCCATTCGCAGGTGACGTCAGATCAGGAAAGCTGGATGTTCGCCGCGCTCTGCCGGCCGTCGCGGCCGGTCTCGAGGTCGTAGGTGACGGCCTGATTGTCGGCCAGCCCGCTCAGACCGGCGCGCTCAAGGGCCGAGATGTGGACGAAGACGTCCTTGCCGCCCGCCTCGGGCGCGATGAAGCCGTAACCCTTGGTGGAATTGAACCATTTCACGGTGCCATTGGCCATGTCCGTGGTCTCCTTGTCTGTTGCCAGTCGCCCAATGCACTGGCCCGGCGCAGTCGGTCCGTATCGATGAACTGAGCGCCGCGAGGGAGACAACAGGTCGAGCAGGATTAACGTAGCGAGGCGTATATGGCAGCTCCGCCCGGGCTTGGCAAGGGCGGCCTGCAAGTTTCCGGTGCCGATCTCCGCCGGGAGGCGAGCGCATCACCATGTTTCGGGACATGGGGGCGGCGGGCGAGAACGGCAACCATGGCGGCCCCTGCCCGCCGGTGGGCGATCCGCCGCATCACTATGTCTTCACGCTCTACGCGCTGGCGGTGCCCGATGTCGTCGCCGCTGCCGGCATCCCGAAAACCGGCAGCGCGGCGCTGTTTTCCTTCGTGCTGAACAAGGGGCTTGGCGACGCGCTTCTGGCCAAGGCGTCGTTCACGGCGACGTATGGAAGGTAGGGGCGGGGTCGCGATCCGGGTCGGCGATCCCTGCCGCTGTAGGGTGCGCATTCATGGCGCACCCTCGACAATCCCCGCCTCAGGCTCGCGCGAAACGGTGCGCCATGAATGCGCACCCTGCATTGCGCCAGTTCCTGCCGGCGTGCCTGGGCGCCGCGATATGCGGCGCCGGAGATGTTGCGATTATTTTCACTGTTGATTGATTGATAAATATCGATTGGGGATTTATTTTCTAGAGACCTTTGCAACACTCAACCAGCCAGACCCGAGCGTTCCGCGCGGGCGCCACGAAATTGTGGCGCCATGTGCGCTCCTCTTGTTTTCACTCTTGATTGAAAAATATTGATTGGGGAATTAATTTAAAAGTATTTTATGCGCTTGCAGATTTGATTAGTCTGAAAGCTGGCACATTCAGGATTCCTGTCTACATCCGGGTATTGCAGGAGTCTCTTCTAATTACTTCACGCGCGCGCGGTCATGATCCCTGAAGACCTTGTGCCTTCCGGGCATCCGCCGGTGCCCGTGTTTCGCAGGGGTCTCTCATGGTGACATTGCGCATCCGCGAAACTCCCTGCGCCTCTGCCCGACCCTGCCGGTATCACCGCACGAACTTCCGGTACCGGATCCGCCTCGGCTCCACCGCATCGGGGCCCAGCCGGCGGATCTTGTCGGCCTCGTAGGCCTCGAAATTGCCCTCGAACCATTCGACATGCGCATCGCCCTCGAAGGCCAGTATATGCGTGCACAGCCGGTCGAGGAAGAAGCGGTCATGTGAAATCACCACCGCGCATCCGGCGAAATCCTCCAGCGCATCCTCCAGCGCGCGCAGGGTTTCGACGTCGAGATCGTTGGTCGGCTCGTCGAGAAGCAGCACATTGCCGCCCGAGCGCAGGAGCTTGGCCAGATGCACCCGGTTGCGCTCACCGCCCGAGAGGAGCCCCACCTTCTTCTGCTGGTCCGGCCCGCGGAAGTTGAACGCCCCGCAATAGGCGCGGCTGTTCATTTCCGCATCGCCCAGCCGGATGACGTCGAGCCCGTCGGAGATTTCCTCCCACACCGTCTTGTTCGCATCGAGCGCGTCGCGCGACTGGTCGACATAGGCCAGCTGCACGGTCTCGCCGAATTCGATGGAGCCGTCATCGGGCGTCTCCTGCCCGGTCAGCATGCGAAAGAGCGTGGTCTTGCCCGCACCGTTGGGGCCGATGACGCCGACGATGCCGCCCGGCGGCAGCGAGAAGGTGAGATCGTCGATCAGCAGCCGCTCGCCATAACCCTTCTTCAGCCCCGCCACCTCGATCACCTTGGCGCCTAGCCGCGGCCCGTTGGGGATGATGATCTGGGCGCGGCCGACGCGCTCGCGCTCCGAATGGGCGGCAAGCTCGTTATAGGCGTTGATGCGGGCCTTGGATTTCGCCTGCCGGGCGCGGGGCGCGGCACGGATCCAGTCGAGCTCGCGGGCAAGCGTGCGCTGGCGCGCCTTGTCCTCGCGCGCCTCCTGCGCCAGGCGCTTCGCCTTCTGCTCCAGCCAGGACGAATAATTGCCCTCATAGGGGATGCCACGGCCGCGGTCGAGCTCGAGGATCCATCCCGTGATCTCGTCGAGGAAATAGCGGTCATGGGTGACGATCAGGCAGGTGCCCCGGTACTCGATCAGGTGCTTCTGTAGCCAGGCGATGGTCTCGGCATCGAGATGGTTGGTGGGCTCGTCGAGCAGCAGCATGTCTGGGGCCTCGAGCAGGAGCTTGCAGAGCGCCACCCGCCGCTTCTCGCCGCCCGAGAGCGTGGAGACATCGGCATCGTCGGGCGGGCAGCGCAGCGCCTCCATGGACACATCGACCTGGGCGTCGAGATCCCACAAATTCTCCGCGTCGATCTCGTCCTGCAGCTTCGCCATCTCCTCGGCGGTCTCGTCGGAATAGTTCATGGCGAGCTCGTTGTAGCGGTCGAGCTTGGCCTGTTTTTCGGCCACCCCCAGCATGACGTTGCCGCGCACATCGAGGGCGGGGTCGAGCTCGGGCTCCTGCGGCAGGTAGCCCACGCGCACGCCCTCGGCCGCCCAGGCCTCGCCGGTGAAATCCCTGTCGATGCCGGCCATGATGCGCATCAGGGTCGACTTGCCCGCGCCGTTGACGCCGACCACCCCGATCTTGACCCCGGGCAGGAAGGACAGCCGGATGTTCTCGAAGCATTTCTTGCCGCCGGGATAGGTCTTGGAGACACCGTCCATGTGGTAGACGTACTGGTAGCTGGC
>RFIR01000521.1 GCA_003695135.1 Alphaproteobacteria bacterium
CCGCCCCCCGCCCCGCACGGCCGCAAGCCGGCGCCGGCCGATATCAGCGCGCGCACTGAGGATACTGGCACCGCCAAAGATGCCGGCCCGGCGGAGCCGCCGGCCACTGCCGTGGTAGAAGCGCCGACAGCTTCGGAGACAGCCACCGAGACCGCCGTGCTGGATGCCTCCTCGCTTGCCCCCGACACCAGCCGGCTGCCCGCGGCGCGCCCGCATCGCGACGCGCCCGTGACGACGGCGGAAATCGCGCGCACCAGCCTGCCATCGGTGCGCATCACCGCCGCGGCGCTGACCACCGATACCGCCCCCGCTGCAAGCCCCGGCGCGGTGATCGAGGCGCGGCGCCCGTCGAACCGCCCCGCCGACCATGTCGCGCCGGCGCCCCGCCGGAGCACCGAGCGCAAGACGCCCGCGCGTGTGGCCCGGCTGCAGCCCGAACCGAACCGGCCCGCGCATGTCAAGCGTCCGCGCCCGCCGGTGAACGCCACAGTGCAGGCCAAGGCGACCGAGACCGGTGTCCTCGATCTGTCGCAGCACAGCCTGATCGGCATCTATGGCGGGCCGAAGGGCCGGCGGGCGCTGATCCGCACTCCCTCGGGTAACTATGTCCGCATTACCCGCGGCGACCGGGTCGATGGCTGGCGTGTCGCGGGAATCGACGCGACCTCGGTGCGGCTGTCCAAGGGCGGAAGCAGCAAGGTCCTGCGCCTGCCGTGACGCGGGACGCCTCTGCCCGGCGCAGGCGGATGGCGCAAGGCATCGCGACCGAAAACCTTGCGGGGCGGCGCGGGGCGCGGCAGGCTGGGTAGACATGCAGACGGTGCTTACGATCCAGACTGCCGGACCCGGCCTTTACGAATTCACCCCGCAGGTGGCAGGCTGGGTCAGCGGGGAGGGGCTGCTGACACTGTTCGTGCGCCACACCTCCTGCTCGCTGCTGATCCAGGAAAACGCCGATCCCGGCGTTCAGGCCGATCTGCGCACGTTTTTCCTGCGGCTGGTCCCGCGCGGGGATGACCCGTCCATGCGCTGGCTCAGCCATGTGCTGGAAGGTCCCGACGACATGCCGGCACATATCCGGGCGGCGCTGCTGCCGGTCAGCCTGTCGATTCCGGTGCGCGACGGGCGCCTGATGCTGGGGCGCTGGCAGGGAATCTATCTCTTCGAGCATCGCGACCGGCCGCAACGGCGCGAGGTGGCCGCGCATCTGGGCTGACCGGCCGGCGCGCGATCCGTCCTGCGGCCCGGCGATGTGACCACGGGGCGCTGGACAGGAGGGGTGACCATGCTATCTGTCTGGCCGGGGGCAGTCAGGGAAGCTGGGGATCAGTGTCGTGAACACGCTCATATCGTCCACCGCCGAGAGGAACCGGGCCGAAAGCATCATCCACCATGCCGGGCTCGACCGCTACGTGCTGCAACGGATCCTGATCGACGAGCCGGGTTTCGGCATCGCGCCGAAGATCTATCACAGCCGGCTGCGCGGCAATCTGGCCTTCATTCCCGGCGGGCTGTGGCTGGATGCGGACAGTGCGGTCGGCTTCAACGCCTATGCCAACAGCTTCTATGCCTCCTATTGGGGGCGGTTCACCGATCTGCCCGAGGTCGAGCTCTGCGGCCGGGTGCGCGGGCGCGCCTATATCCGTGTCTTTCGCGTGGCCAGCCCCCACAGCCTGCAGGAGATCGGCAACTATCTGGTCGGCCGGGCGAATTCAGAGACGTTTCAGCCGTTTCACATCGCGCTGCCCATGCGCTCGCTGGCCACCGAGACCGGCAGCGAGGGGCGCATCTTCTTCGACATCGCCTCGAAGGAGGAATGCGAGATCACCGATCTTTGCTATGCCAGCAGGATCGCGCCGCCCAACGAGATCGGTCTCAGCATCGGCATCTGCACCTATCGCAAGGAAGAGCAGCTGCTGACCAATCTGGAAAATCTCGAGCGTTTCCTCGACCGGGGCGGGCACAGATTCGTCGAGCGGCTTTTCGTGGTCAACAACACCGGGGCACCGTTTGAATCGCGTGCCATCGCGGCCGTGCTCGAACGCTGCCCGCAGATGACTGCAATCGAACAGCGCAATCTCGGCGGGGCCGGCGGCTTCACCCGCTCGCTCCTGGAAAGCCTGCGCCGGTCGGGCTCCACCCACCACATCATGATCGACGATGACGTGTTCCTCGACCCCGCCGCGATCGAGAAGACGGCCAGCTTCCTGATGTATGCCAATCGCGATCTGGTGGTGGGCGGGCAGATGATGAATCTGCGCGAGCCGCACATGCTTTACGAAGGCGGGGCGAAGCTCGGCAAGAACGGGATACTGGAGCGGGTCGGCGTCAATATCGACTGCGCCAGCCCCGGCGCGATCGGGTTCTATGACCGCTACCATCAGATCGACTACAACGCCTGGTGGTTCTGCGCGATTCCCAAGCGCCATGTCGAGGCGATCGGTCTGCCGCTCAACATCTTCATCCGAGGCGACGATTTCGAATACGGCACAAGGCTGGCCGAACAGGGCGTGCAGACCATCTCGCTGCCCGGCGTCTATGTCTGGCACGAGCCCTTCGAGCAGAAGACCGCCGCATGGCTGGAATACTACAACATGCGCAACCGGATGATCTTCTGCGCGGTGCATTCGGCAAAGAGCGGCTTCGCCCAGCTCGACCGCGAATTCTATCAGGATTTCTGCGACGGCGTGCTGTCGGAGGGCGATTATGAAAAGCTCGCCGCCACGCTGCTGGGCATGGCCGATTTCCTCGCCGGGCCGGACCGGTTCTTCAGGCTCGATGCCGAGGACAATCACAACGCGATCCGGGCGCTGCTGGCGGCCGTGCGCAAGGAGATCGGCATGATGTCGACCGGGGCGGGGTATCGCGCACTGGTGGCAGCGCTGGGCGAGCGTCTGCCCGAGATTGCCGACGGGATCGCCGCCGCAAGTGCCGCGCAACCGCTCGATCCCCTGCAGATCCGCGCCATGCCGGGACGCAATGCGCTGTCGGACTGGCAGGCATTGACCGAAGCGGTGATGGAGGCCTTCGAGCGCCGGCTGCAGGAGGCCGATGCCCAATGGGCGAGCGACGGCTTCGACCATGTCACCATTGCGGACTGGGAGTCGGTATTCGCCCGCGCGCCGCAGACTGCCTGACTCAGCGCCGTGGCGCGATGCCTCAAGGCGCGCGCTCATCCTCCGGTGTGGCGACCAGCCGGGCGGCAGCGACATTGGCACGCGACAGCGCGGTCTCCAGCCCCTCGCCCATGGCAAGCGCCGCCGCCAGCGCGCCGGCGAAGGCATCCCCCGCTCCGTGGGTCGAGTGAACCGCCACATGATGGGCCGGCAGCTGCAGCGCTGTCCCGTCGCGTCGCGCCAGCGCCACCCCCTCGCCGCCCGCAGTGACGATTGCCATCTGCGCATGGTCGAGCAGCCTGCGCGCTGCATCTGCCGCGGTGGCGCGCGATGTCACCGGTTTGCCGCCCAGCGCCTCGGCCTCCAGCGCATTGACCAGCAGGATGTCGATGAGACCGCTCCAGCCCGGGTCGAGCGGTCGCGCCGGCGCGGCGTTGAGCAGGATGCGGGCCTGCCCCTCCCGCGCAAGACGGGCGGCCTGCAGGCTGACCGGCTCGGGCAGCTCGTTCTGCAGCATCAGCACATCGGCCGCCCGCAGGAGCGGCGCGGCCTCATCCAGCGCCTCCGGCGCGAGCTGCCGGTTCGCCCCCGGTACGATCACCGCGCCATAATCGCCATCCGGTTCCAGCAGCGCCACCGACATGCCCGAGCCGGTGGCAAGGCGCCGGACATGGCGCCGGTCCACCCCCGCACGGTCGAGATTGGCCAGGAGCGCCTCGCCGAATCCATCCGTGCCCACCGCGCCGATGAAGGCGGTGTCGGCCCCGTGGCGGGCGGCGGCCACCGCCTGATTGCCGCCCTTGCCGCCGCATTTGGGAAACCAGCGCGTGCCGGTCACCGTCTCGCCCCGCCGCGGGCGCGCGGGCGTCTCGACCATGATGTCGTAGTGCAGGCTGCCGACGACGACGACGCGGCCGGTCATGGGATCAAGGCCTGACGGGTTGAACCGGGCTCACCCGCCCGGAGAGCGCAGCGAATCCGGGCATGCGCCCGCCCGCCCCATGGCGGGCGCATACCCTAACC
>RFIR01000522.1 GCA_003695135.1 Alphaproteobacteria bacterium
ACGCTGCGCCTGCTGACGGCGCTGGAGGCGGGGGGAATCGTCGAGCAGGACCGCCAGAGCCGCGGCTACCATCTCGGCCCGGCCGTGCTGCGCCTTGCCCGGCTGCGCGAGGCGAGCTTTCCGCTGGCACGGGTGGCCGAGGCGATCCTGCGCGATCTCTGCGCGGCAACCGGCGAGACGGCGCTCGCTTCGGCAATCTCCGGCGCCCTACTCGTCAATATCGGCATGGTCGAAAGCCGCTCGGCCAACCGGATCATTCTGGAGCCGGGCGGCACCCTGCCCTTTCACGCCACCGCCTCGGGGCTGGCCTGGCTCGCATTCGCCGATGACGCGCGGCGCGAAGAGGTGCTGCGTGGGCCGCTGCCGCGCTTCACGCCAGCCACCGTCACCGATCCGGCGCTTCTGCGTGCGCTGCTGCGCGACATCCGGCGCGACGGCATCGCCCGGGTCGACGGCACCTTCGAAGCCGAGGTGGTGGGCCTTGCCGCGCCCTGGTTCGAGCCCGATGGCCGGGTCGGCGGCGCCGTCGCGCTTGCCCTGCCGCGCAGCCGGGCGCAGGCGCCGCATGAGAGCGCGGTCACCGCAGAGCTGCGCAAGGCGGCGCGGCGGCTGACCGAAGCGCGCGGCGGCAGCGGACCGGCGGGCTGAGAGAGCCAGCGCGCCTATCAGGCCCTGCCACCGCTGCTCCTGCCCCCGGCGGGCTTGACCATCCCTTCGGCCTGCGGCTCCTGCACGCCATAGCTGGCAAAGCCGCGCGCGGCATCGGCAATCTCGGCCTCGCTCAGCAGCACCGGACCGCCGATCAGCAGCGTGTGGTAGTACTGCCTTGCCAGCGTCTCCAGCTCAACCGCGCGCCACATCGCCCGCTCCAGCCCCTCTCCGAGCGTGATGATGCCGTGATTGGCCAGAAGACAGGCCTGCCGGCCCTCCAGCGCCTCCAGCGCCAGCCGCGACAACTCCGCCGTGCCATAGGTGGCATAACCCGAACAGCGCACATCCATCCCGCCGAAGGCCGCGATCATGTAATGCGCGGCCGGGATCGGCTTGCGGCACATCGCCAGCGCGGTGGCGAAGGTCGGATGACAGTGGACGACGGCGCCGCAATCGGGACGCGCGCGCAGGATGTCGAGATGAAAGCGCCATTCGCTGGACGGCTTCATCGGCCCCTCCCAGCTGCCATAGTCGCCCTCCAGCGGCATCGCGGCGATCATCTCCGCCGTCATCGTCTCGTAGGGCGTAGCCGAGGGGGTGATCAGCATCCGCTCGCCGCAGCGCACCGAGATGTTGCCCGATGTGCCCTGATTGAGCCCGGAGGCGTTCAGGAACCGCGCCTTGTCGATCACCAGCTGGCGCAGTTCGCGTTCGGCCCTGTTCATCGTCATCCTTCCCTGCAGTCCTGTCCAAGTCGGCAGCCTATAACGATTTCGACGTTCCCGTCATCGGCCCGGGCGCGCGCCGTCCTCATCTAACAGCCACCAGCCGGGGGCCTCGCCGGGATGCGGGTCGGGGCGGAAATAGGCGATCATCCGCCCCTCGGGCGGGGCATGGGCGCCCTCTGCCCAGGGGGCGATGCCATGCAGGGCATGGCGGTGGAGGAGATAGGCCTCGCCCGGCTTCGCATGCACCGGCACCCGCGGGCAGGCGGCGAAGATCTCGCGGCGCAGCGCGTGATAGCGTTCCGTGAGGTCGATCCCGCCCCAGCGTTCCGGCGCTGTCCCGGCGAGGATTTCGCGAAAGGCCCTGGCAGCCAGACGATGCGAGCCTTCCCAGATCACCAGCGGTGCGGCATCGGGCGACGTCTCGACCAGCGGAATGCCGAGGATGAAGCCGTGATGTTCGCGCAAATGCCGCCGCCGATCCGGGCCGACCGGCAGCAGACCGTCGAGATGCGCCGCATCGCGATTGCGGCGATAGCGGAATGCGGCATCGGAGTCGCGCCCGTCCCGGCGCGGATAGCCCGGATGGCAGACCGAGATCTGCGCCCGGTCCCAGCTCCAGCCCGGCAATCCGGTCAGCGCGGCGATTTCGGCTGTCAGCGCCGCCGGCAGGGCCGGCCCGCCGGGGATGCGCCCCTGCCCGTCATTGGGCAGGATGTTGACCCCTGCAAACCAGGTGCCGCCGCAGCGCAGCCATTCGTCACGGTGCTGCGGGACCAGCTCTATGGCGAGCGGGCGCACCGCCGCCGCCCAGTCCGCAAGCGCCGGATCGGGGCCGAGCTTCAGCCAGCCGAGCCGGTCAAAATGCTCACGCGGCGCGGCGGCGTGTGACATGGGCCAGTGCGGCCGCGACCAGCTCGGGCCCCGCACCCGGCCGGGTCGCGCCCTCGCTGAGGCTCTGCCGCCAGCGCCGCGCGCCGGGACGGCCGTTGAAAAGCCCCAGCATGTGGCGGGTGATGTGGTTGAGCGGCGTGCCTGCGGCGCGCTCGGCCTCGATATAGTCGAGCATGGCAAGCACGGTTGCCTCGGCATCGCGGCCCGGCGCCCCGCCCAGAAGCGGGTCGATGCCGGGAAGGATGGCCGCCGGGTCGTGATAGGCGGTGCGGCCGATCATGACGCCGGCAAAGCCCTCGCGCAGAAGGGCTGCGGCATCTTCCAGCGTCCTGATGCCGCCATTGATCTCGATGGCCAGTTCCGGAAACGCCACCCGCATACGCCGGACCAGATCGTGATCGAGCGGCGGGATCTCGCGATTCTCCTTCGGGCTCAGCCCCTTCAGCCATGCCTTGCGGGCATGGATGATAACGCGTTCGCAGCCAGCCGCCGCGATGTGGCGCAGAAATTGGGGCAGCGCCTGCGCGGGGTCCTGATCGTCGACGCCGATGCGGCACTTGACCGTGACCGGCCGATCCGGAACCGCATCGCGCATTGCCGCGACGCAGTCCGCCACCAGCGCCGGCTCGCGCATCAGGCAGGCGCCGAAGGTCCCCGACTGCACCCGGTCCGACGGACAGCCGACATTGAGGTTGATCTCGTCGAAACCGGCCCGCGCGCCCAGCCGCGCGGCCTGCGCGAGCTGCCCGGGATCGGCCCCACCCAGCTGCAGCACCACCGGGTGCTCGGCCGGGTGATGCGCGAGCAGCCGCCCGGCATCGCCATGGATCAGCGCGGCGGCCGTCACCATCTCGGTATAGAGCCAGACCCGCCCCGACATCAGCCGGTGCAGATAGCGGCAATGCCGGTCGGTCCAGTCCATCATCGGGGCGACGGACAGTCTGGCTGGCTGATCGCTTGGCATTTTCTCGTGTCTCGCTTGCCGTCCCGCGGCGCCCGAGTCATCGCACAACCCCGGCCCCGATGCCAGATCGGCGCGCAATGACGCCGGGTCAACCCTGCTGCATCAACCGGCCGAGCCGCGGCAGGGCCGACCGTTTCAGCGCCATGCGCAGCGGCAGCTCGGACGCGGCCTCGGCCACCAGCGCGCGCATGGCATCGCGCAGGCCCTCATCCTCGCCCGCAAGGCGAACCAGCAGCGGATCGGGATCGGCGCGCGAGACGCCGAGGCGCGACAGCACCCGGCTCGGGAAATCGCGGTGGTTGCGGGTGATCAGCAGATCGGCCCGCCCGGCAACGCAGGCGACAAGCACATGCAGATCGTCCGGATCGGGCAGCACGAGACCGGCCACCGCCTGCGCCGCCTCCGCTTCCGGCCCCGCCCCGGTCATCGCCTCCGGCCAGCGCGCGGTCAGGCGGGCGATCTCCTCACGCGCGAGGATTTCGGCCGCGCGCCCGTCCCGCGCCGCCGCCCGCGCCCATTCCTCGAGGATCCGCGGCGACCA
>RFIR01000080.1 GCA_003695135.1 Alphaproteobacteria bacterium
GGCGGCTCCTATCCCTGCCGGCAGGTGATCGACCGGCTGACGCGCTTCTATCGCAGCCGAAAGGTGCAGCCCTACGCGCCCTATCCGGCCGCGCAGACCGCGGGGGCGGAGATGGACGAGGCGCGCAGGCGCATGGCCGCGATCCTGAATGTCGGCGAGGACGAGCTGCATTTCGGCCCCTCGACCAGCCAGAACACCTATGTGCTGGCCCGAGCCTTTGCCGGGCTGTTGCGGCCGGGCGACGCGATCGTGGTCACCGATCAGGATCACGAGGCCAATTCCGGCGCCTGGCGACGGCTGGAGGCGGAAGGGATCGAGATCCGCGAATGGCAGGTCGATCCCGAGACCGGGCATCTGGATCCGGCCCGCCTCGCCCCGCTGATCGACGGCCGCCTGCGGCTGGTGGCCTTCCCCCACTGCTCCAACATCGTCGGCGAGATCAATCCGGTGGCCGAGATCTGCGCCACGATCCGCGCGGCCGGCGCCTGGAGCTGCGTGGACGGGGTCAGCTCCGCCCCGCACGGCTTTCCCGATGTCACGGCACTCGGCGCCGACATCTATCTCTTTTCCAGCTACAAGACCTACGGGCCGCATCAGGGGCTGATGTGCGTGCGGCGCGAGCTGGCCGAGCGCCTGCCCAATCAGGGACATTTCTTCAATGCCGGCAGCCTGACCGCACGTCTGACCCCGGCCGGGCCCGATCACGCCCAGATCGCCGCCTGCGCCGGCATGGCCGATTATGTCGAGGCGCTGCATGAAACGGCGCTGAAGGGCGGCGGCAACGGGCGCTCGCCCGCGCGCGCCGTGCATGATGCCATGCGGGCACGTGAGCGACTTCTCATGGCCCCGCTCCTCGATTTCCTGCGCGGGCGCAACGATCTGCGTCTGATCGGGCCGGACCGGCCGGAGGGGCGCGCGCCGACCATCGCGATCGCGCATGACCGGCCGGGCGAGGCGCTGGCGGCCGATCTCGCCGCCCATGGCATCATGGCCGGGGGCGGGCATTTCTACGCCTGGCGGCTGGTCAGCGCGCTCGGGCTCGACCCCGAACACGGCGTGCTGCGGCTGAGCTTTACCCACTACACGCATGAGGCGGAGATCGACCGGGCCATCGAGGCGCTGGACAGGGTGTTGTGAGCCATGCGCATCGTCGGCGGGCGGTTCCGGGGCACGCAGCTGGCCGGGCTCGGCAAGGGCGATCCGGCGGCGCATCTGCGCCCCACATCCGACCGGCTGCGCGAGACGATCTTCAATATCCTTGCCCATGGCAATCTCGCCACCCCGCCGCCACCCGAGGGCGCGCGCGTGCTTGATCTCTTCGCCGGCACCGGCGCGCTCGGCTTCGAGGCGCTGTCGCGCGGTGCGGCGCAGGTGGTCTTCGTCGATGACGGCGTGAAGGCGCGGGCGCTGATCCGCACCAATGCCGACCGGCTGGGTGTGACCGGCCAGATCAAGCTCTGGCGGCGCGACGCCACCCGGCTGGGCCAGAACCGCGGCGCGGCCTTCGATCTGATCTTCCTCGATCCTCCCTATGGCAAAGGGCTGGGCGAGGCGGCGCTGGCCTCTGCGCATGCGGGGGGCTGGATCGCGCCCGGCGCGCTGATCGTGTGGGAGGAAGGCGCCGAGATCACCCCGCCGCCCTGGGCCGAGGCGCTGGTGCAGCGGCGCCACGGCGCGGCAGTCCTGACGATCCTGCGCGCGGTGGGTTGATGCCGCGACGGGGCCGCAGCCGGGTCCGCCGGGTTCGGGCCTGGCTGCCGGAGGGTGCTATCCGAGGCGATTGCGGGAGCCTCCGGCTGAAACAGTCATGAAAAGGCCTCTACAATATTCTTCCAGCCGGAACCTGGCATTGTACTCGGGCGGAGGCGAAATGCAGTGCCAGCGAAGTTTGTTCCTGATTTTCACCTGTTTGACAGAGCCCCCTGCAAAACCCGGATGCAGGCGGGCATCCTGAATGCATGAGGGTTCAGCAGGATCAGATCCATAGGCGCGTAAAAGAAACCCCTGCAAAACCCTGCCGGCCAGACCCGGGCGCTGCGCTTTGGCGCCGCGAAATGCGGCGCCGGTCATGTTGTGATTATTTTCACTGTTGATTGGAAAATATTGATTGGGGAATTACTTCAAAATTACTTTATGCGCGCGCGACCATGATGACCGGAAACCGGGCCGATTCAGCGGCTTGCATTCATGCCGGCGTTTCGCAGGGGTCTCTTTCTGGAGAGTCCTGCAAAACTCCGCTGGCCAGACCCCGTCGTTCCTCTCGGGCGCCGCAAAATGCGGCGCCGGCGGCGATTAACCATGATATTCACCTGTTTGGCAAATATTGATTGGGGAACTATTTTCTAGAGACCCATGCAAAACCCGGATGCAGACAGGCATCCTGAATGCGCCAGTTTTCAAACCAATCAAATCTGCGCGCGTATAAAATAATTAGAAAATAAATTTGCAATCAATATTTTGCAATCAACAGTGGAAATGAGAAAACGCGTGTTGCGCCGCATTTCGCGGCGCCCGGGAGAAGCGACAGGGTCTGGTCAGTGGAGCTTCGCAGGGGTCTCTTCTAATTACTTTACAGGCACGCAACCATGATCCCTGCAAAACCCTGAACATTCCAGGCATTCGCCAGCATCCGGGTTTTACGAGGTCTCATGAAACCATGGAAGTCATGCAGCGCAGATGGCGGGCCTGCGCGCGGAGAGAGGCCATGGCCGGACCCCCGCCGGGGCGCCTCAGCGCAGCGTCTTCAGATCGACATCCGGGTTGGCGACCGCCTCGGGATCGGGCGAGATGCCGGTCTCCAGCCAGCGCTTGCCCAGCATGTAGGCGCGCGGCTCGTTCATCGCATCGACCGCTAGCAGCCGCTCGCCGGCATAGTACCAGAACGAGATCGCCCCCTCGCGCGAACCCTGCCGGGTCACGATACGGTCATAGCCGGCGTTCAGCCCGGCGATCTGCAGCTTGACGTCGTACTGATCGGACCAGAACCACGGGATGGGCGCGTATTCCACCGGCCGGCCCAGCATGGCGTCGGCCGCCGCCTCGCCCTGATCGATGGCGTTCTGCACCGATTCCA
>RFIR01000523.1 GCA_003695135.1 Alphaproteobacteria bacterium
ATCCAGCAGCTCGATCCCGATCACCCGGTCACCGAACTCTGGCAGGTCATCACCGGTCAGGCGCCGGGCCGCACCGACGACCGGCAGATCACCCTGTTCGACAGCGTGGGCTTCGCGATCGAGGATTTCAGCGCCCTGCGATACGTCGCGCGCGCGATCAAGGGCACCCCCTTCTTCACCCGCCTCGACGTGATCGCAGACCCCGACGACCCGCGCGACCTCTACGGCATGTTCCAACGCGCGAAATCCGAAACCGCGGCGGCGTAAGGGATGGGCATGGCGTGGATAGTCCTGTTCCTGGCGGGCCTGTTCGAGATCGGCTGGGCCGTCGGCCTGAAATACACCGACGGCTTCAGCCGGCCCTTGCCAACGGTTCTGACCGCGGCCTCGATGATCGCCAGCCTTGTCCTTCTGGGCCTTGCGCTGCGCAGCATACCGCTTGGAACCGGCTACGCGGTCTGGACCGGTATCGGCACGGTCGGAACCGTGGTCTTCGGCATCCTGTTCCTTGGCGAACCGGCCACGGCGCTGCGACTGGGCTGCGTGGGGTTGATCCTGGCGGGTATCGTCGGTCTCAAACTGTTGTCAGACACCTGAAGGAAGGAAACCCCACATGACCATCGAACGCCTGCATGCCGGAAAGCGCATGTCGCAGGTCGTGATCCACGGCGACACGATCTATCTCGCGGGTCAGGTCGGCCGCCCCGAGACGGATGTCGCGACGCAGACCAGCGATTGCCTTGACAACATCGACCGGCTGCTTGCCGAGGCGGGATCGGACAAATCGCATATCCTGCAAGCGGTCATCTGGCTAGCCGACATGGCCGATTTCGACGCCATGAACACGGTCTGGGACGCCTGGGTGCGGGAAGGCCATGCGCCAGCGCGCGCCTGCGGCGAAGCGCGCCTTGCCGCGCCGGAATACCGCGTCGAGATCATCGTGACCGCTGCGCGCAAGCGATAGATCGCACGGCGCCGGACCGGCCTCACGCCGGCTCGACGACCACCTGGCGACCGGTTGAAACCCGTGCAGAGATCTGGAAGGGCGCGGGTTTCTCAAGCCTGAACACTCCCTTCCCTCCCTCGATCAATTCTCGCGCAATCCGGTGGCCCGAAAAAACCGCCGCCTGAATAGTTCCGGGCACGAGGCAGTCACCGACCTGAACGACTGGAACGTGAAGCCCCCTTTGCGCGCATTCCTCGAACAGGGCATTGTTCTGGAGCCGAGCGCCCACGAAGATCAGCGCGGCAACATCGAACCGGCGCTCGCTGTCCACGGCATAGGCGTCCTCCACCGTCACGACGCCATCGCGATAGTGCCTCAGGCTGCAATTCACGTGCAGCCGAACGCCGAGAGATTTGAGCCGGGCGATGATACTGCGCTGTTCAAGCGTATACGCGGTCCAGGCCGCCACGCTTTCCAACGGGGTCACATATGTCACGTCACATCCCCTGGCGCGCAGATGTTCGGCTATCACGCTGGCCATGTAGAAATGGTCGTCATCGTAGATGACAACGGGCCCGTCGGGCACCGCTCCGGCCATGATGTCATCTGGTGTCAGGACATGCGCTCCGGCGCCCCAATCGACCGGATCGAAGTTCGAGCGCCCCACGCCATCGCGCCGCCAGGAAGCGCCGGTGGCAAGGACGATCCTGTCGGCACCGAAATCCTCCAGCTCCTCCGCCGCCAGAGGGCTGGACGTGTAGATGTCGGCGTTGCCCAACTGCCGCAGGTTCCACAGGCGATAGTCGATCACGCGGCGGTATCCGTGCAGCCCCGGCAGGCCGCCTTCCCGCAGGGCCCGCCCGCCGACTTCCTCGGCAGCATCGGCGAGCGTCACCTGCTGGCCGGCTTTCGCAAGCGTCAGCGCACAATCAAGACCGGCCGGGCCAGCGCCAACGATCAGGACGCTTTCCTTTTTCTCGGCCCTTCCGACAATCTCAGGGTGCCAGTTTCGCCGCCACTCCTCGCCGATCGTGGGGTTTTGGGTGCAGCGCAGCGGGACGCCGTAGGCATCCATGCTGACGCAGATATTGCACCCGACACATTCCCGGATTTCCTCGATCCGGTTTTCCCTGATCTTGTTCGGAAGGAAGGGGTCGGCGATCGAGGGCCGCGCCGCGCCGATCAGGTCGAGTTTCCCGGACCGTATCACCGAAACCATCGTGTCAGGCGAGGTGAACCGCCCGACCCCGACGACCGGCTTGTTCGTCACGGATTTGACGAAAGACGTGAATTCAAGCTGATAACCCTGCTCGGTGAACCGGGAAGTCGCTGAATCCGCTGACCATCCGGCGACATTCACGTCCCAGAGATCGGGAAGGCCGGCCAGCATCTCGACAACTTCGCGCCCCTCGCCGTCAAAGGTCAGGGCATGTTTCGCACCTGGTTCATGAACCGCGAAACGCAGGGCAACCGCGCGCTCTCCTGCGGCAACCTCAAGCGTATCTTCCAGAACCTCGCGCAGAAGCCGCGCCCGGTTTTCAAGCGACCCGCCATATTCGTCGCTGCGGAAATTCGTGCGCCGTGACAGGAAGTGCGACAGCAGGGAAATGTCGTGGGCGGCATAAACATAGAGGATGTCGTAGCCCACGTCCCTGGCATTCTGCGCGGCCCGTTTGTGGGCGCGGCGAAACTCGCGGATGTCGGACTTGTCCATCGCACGGGCCTGCACCGGCATCTCGGCGCGCAGGATCGGCAGGTCCGACGGACCGATGACCGGGACCCCCGTCGCAAAGTTTCGCGCCCGCATCCCACCATGCGCCAATTCGATCGCGGCCAGCGCACCATGCGCCTTGATGGCCTCGACCTGCCTTGCATGCTGATCCAGATAGACATCGCCCCAGATGCGCTCGATCGGATGGTTGGCCATGTCCGAATCCGGGCTGATCTCCGTGATCTGAACCGCAACCGTCCCCCACCCTCCTTCGGCCTTCATGGCCCGCAACGCCGCCGCGCCGGCGGGCAGCGAGAAACCGTGCCCAGTTGCATGCGGCGCGGCATAAAAGCGGTTCGGCGCGGTGACCGGGCCAATCTGCACGGGTTCAAACAGGAGGTCGTAGCTCATGACGGTGGCGCATCCTTCGCTAATCGGTTCATAATAC
>RFIR01000524.1 GCA_003695135.1 Alphaproteobacteria bacterium
CCACGTGCGCTCTTCTTGATTTCACCCTTGATTGATAAATATTGATTGGGGAATTAATTTCAAATTATTTTACGCGCGCGCAATCGTGATCCCTTCAAGACCTTGTGCATTCCGGGCATCCGCCTACATTCGGTTTTGCAGGACTCTCTTCTAATTACTTTACGCACACGATCATGATGGCCTGAAACCGGGCCGATTCAGCGGTTTGCATTCATGCCGGAATTTTGCAGGGGGCTCTGTCAAACAGGTGAAAACCGGGAACAAACTTCGCTGGCGCCACGATTTCGCCTCCGCCCGCGCACATCAACCGGGGCTGGCGCTGCCTGCCGCGAGGCAAGAGCGTCATGCCTTTCCTGTCCCCGGCCTCGTGCCGTCCTTTCCCGATCGGGCCGGACGATCGCGATCGCCGGGCCCTTTTCGCGCCCCTCGACGCGCCCGATCTCGAAGGGTTCGGGCATTCTCGCCAGACGGGCCGGTCGAAGGGGCGGCTGGAAAAAGATGCCCCGGGCCGTAAAGCCATTGCTCCTTCGCCCGATCCGCAGGCCGAACCGAAGCCGCCAAACGGAAACGGGGCGACGGACATCCCCGGCCCGTCGCCCCGTCCAGCCTGCTTGCCGGCCCTGACAGAAAACCGGACGACTCGCCGACAATGCAGGGCAGGTTTCGAACCGGCCCCGGCAGTGCGGCCGGGGCCGGCAGATGCGGTATCAGGCGGTGTATTCCTTCGACTTGAAGGTGACCGCCCGCGCCGGTTCCGGCGCATCCGCGATCTTGCGGACATTGCCGAAGGTCAGCTTGTATTCGGGCAGGATCAGCTCGTTGGTGCCCGGGTTGACCACATTGCCCTGGCTGCCCGCGGGCGAGCCGAAGACCATCGCCACCTGGCCGCGCCTGGCGGTGTCGGTGGGATAGGCCATGCCCTGGGTCGCCCCGTTCTCGTTGGCGATCTCGACGAGATCGCCCGCCTTGATGCCGAGCTCGGCCATGTCGTCGGGGTTCATCTCGATGAACGGGAACGGGAAGCGATCCTGGATGAAGTCGTTCTTCTGGTCCAGGAACTGGTTCTGCCAGAAGATGTTGGCCCGGACATTGTTGATGAAGAACTTGTGGTTGGCCGCCTCACGCGCCTTGCCCGGCGAGTGATAGCCGCGCCACTGCGCCGCACAGAACAGCGCCTTCTTGTCCTCCCGGCCATGGCGGTCGAACTTGCCATCGGCATAAAGACGCGGCGTCCCGATCAGCTTGCCGTTCTCGAAGCCCACGACCGGCTCCTGCACCCCGTTGTTGCCCATGGCGCGCAGACGCTCATAGGTCACTTCCGGGTTGCCCTGGTGGTAGCCGTCCATGAAGGCGTCTTCCTCGGTCTCCCAGTCATAGCCCTTGAACTGGTCGGCATAGGCATCGTTGCCCATTTCGCGCAGGACGCGCTCCATGTGCTGGGCGATGCCGGCCGCGATCAGGCAGTCGGGCCTGGAGTTGCCGAACGGATCCATGTAGCGCTCGGACAGCCGCAGCCGCCGCTCGCCGTTCATCGAGGTGAGGTTCATCTCGTTGGACTCGCAGGCGGGCAGGATGACATGCGCCGCCTGTCCGACCTGGCCGTGGATGATGTCGGCATTGACGATGAACAGACCGCCGGCATTGACCGCGGCGACGATGGCATCGACCAGCTCCTCGCGGCTGCCGCCGGCGGCGGCGTCCATCGCTTCCTTGACCATCTGCGAGCGGCGGTTGATGGCGCGCTTGAACTGCGACGCGTTCAGCGTGGTCTTGTAGTGGTCGCAGGCCCAGATGTGATAGACCTTGCCGCCGCCGTTGATCAGGAGCTGGTCGACATACTGTGCCGGCCGGCCGACATGGGCGTCCGACGGGCGGTAGTAGCCTTCCTGGTGGCCGCCCATCCGGCAGCAGCCGGTGCCTTCGCGGCCGATATTGCCGGTGGCCAGCGCCAGGTTCACGACAGCACCGATGGTGTGGTAGTTGTCGTTGCCCCAGATGATGCCCTTCTCGTAGCCGGTCACGCATTTGCGCCGCGTGCCGTCCGCCTTGGGCTTGGCGATCCATTCGGCGGCCTTGACGATGTCGGCGGCATCGACGCCGCAGGTCTCGGCGGCTTCCTCGACCGAGGTGCGGCAGCTTTCCAGCGCGTATTCCAGCGAGCCGAGACCCGCGGGGTGCGCTGCGTCGGGCGCCACTGCCTCGCCGTCGCGGAAGGTCGAGGCCTCGATGAACTCCTTGTCGTGCCAGCCCTGATCGACGACATGGGTCAGAAGCGCGTTGAACAGCACCATGTCGGTGCCCGGCTTGATGGCCAGGTGCAGCACGTTCTCCTTGCCGGCAACCTCTTCGGCCGCATTCACCGTGACCGTCCGGCGCGGATCGACCATGATGAACTTCGCGCCGTTGCGCATCCCCGGAACCATGTGGTTGAGGAACACGTTGGTCTGGGTCTCAAGCGGGTTGGCGCCGACCATCATGATCGTGTCGGTGACCTGATAGTCGCTGTAGGAGTAGTTCAGCTCGCCCACGCCCATGTCGCGGCTGGAGTGGACCTCCGAGTTGTAGGCCGGGCGGTTGTGAATCCGGCAGTTCTTGATCTTCATGCTCTGGAAGTAGAGCTTGCCGGTCGCCCAGGTGTTCTCGTAACCGCCGGCGCTGCCGCCATGGTCGAACATCGAGACCACGAGCTCGTCCTCGCCGTAGTCATTGACCACCCTGGCGGTCACGCGGGCCACGAGATCGAGCGCATCCTCCCAGGAGGTCGGCTGCCAGACGCCGTTGCGCCAGATCCGGGGATCGGAAAGCCGCTGGGCCTGGGTGTATGTGATCCTGGAGGGCCGGTTTTCGGCCATGCGGCCGCCGCGAATCGAGGCAAGCCCCGAGTTCACCACGCAGTCCTGATCCGGCACCACCACGAGGTGGACGTCCTTGCCGTCCTGCTTGACCATGTTGTACATCGACGGCGCCACCCAGGTGCCGTCCGCGCCCTGCTGCTCGGAAAGGTCGATGCCGAAGGCGTTCTGGTCCGGCGCGGTGCCGCCCTGCTTGTTGCGCGGCCAGGTATAGGCCTTGTAGCCGCAGCCGACGATGCAGTAGTGGCAGGTGACATTGTGCACCTTGGCATCGGCCGGCGGGATCGGCAGACGGTCGATCTGTCTCTTGTATGCCATGTGTCGGTCCCTCCCCTCAGAGCACGTTGGACGGGCGACCGAAGATCAGGTCGCTGCAGCCTTCGGCGTGGATGTCGCCCTTGTCGTCGACGCGCAGGGTGAATTGCGGCACGTTCTGCGTTGCGTGCCCCCATACCTCCTGTCCCCCGGCCTCGACATCGAAGCGCGAGAAGTGACCGGGGCAGTTCAGTGTCCTGTCATCGGCGTTGTAGCTCATCTGCCAGCCGCGATGCGGGCACAGCACCGAATAGGCGACGATGTCGCGGTCCGGCCCCACCCCGCCCTCGACCGCCTGGCCGAGCTTGATCAGGATGCCGGGGCTGTCGGCATCGGGATACTCGATGTCGACGGGCTCGTTCACCTTCAGATCGGCGATGTTGGCGAGCCGGGTCGAGGGATAGTCGAGCTGGGCCGGCGGGACGGCGGCCTTGCTGGGCGCGCCGGTGGCGGCCACCACCGCGGCGCCGGCCGTCGCCATGGCGCTGCCGCGCAGGAACTGCCGGCGGCCTACATCGACAAGACGGTTGCACTTCATGATGCGTCACCTCCTCTGTGTCTGGTGCATCGGAGGCAACTTAGCGTGTGGGTCAAGGTCGGGCGAGGGCTTCGCCGCGGTTGTGAAATTGATTAAGTAATTGAAAATGCATGAGTATTTTTGGTGTTCAGATTTCCGAACACCCGCCGGGGCGTTACAGGCCGAACTTCTGCATCCGCTCCCACAGCGTGGTGCGGGAGATCTTCAGAAGCCGCGCGGCCTCGCTCATCTGCCCGCCGCTGCGTTCCAGCGCGGCAACGATCTGGCGCCGCTCTGCGGCCTCGCGGGCCTCGGTGAGGGTCAGGAAGGCGGGGTCGGCCTGGGTTTCGGGGAAGAGGTCGACGGGAAACAGCCACTCGCCCTCGCAGCCTTCCACCGCGCGCCTGACGCGGCTGCGCACCTCGCGGCCATTGCCCGGCCAGTCATGCGCGCGCGCGGCATCCTCGGTCAGCGCCGAGATGCCCTTGAGCGGTGTGGGCCGGCGCGCGTTGAAGAAGGCGAAGAATTCGCGCATCAGCCAAACCGCATCCTCGCTGCGCTCGGCAAGCGGCGGGATGGCGATCTCGATCTCGCCCAGCCGCGCCAGCAGGTCGGGCCGGACGCCGACCCCCTCGGGCCGGCTGCGCAGTTCGGGCCGGCCGGTGGAGACGATCCGGCCTTCGAAGCCGGCATCGAGCGCGGCAAGAAGATCGGCCTGCAGCGGTGCGGGCATGCGTTCGAGCGCAAGCAGCACCAGCACGCCGTCGCGGGTGCGCTCCAGCGCGCCGCCCGGCCCCGACAGCGCGGTTTCGGGTCGGGATTCGCGTGCGAGATTGACGACGACCAGCGGCGCGGCACGGCGGTCGGAACGGTCGTGGATCAGCCGGGCGATGGCGGTCTTGCCGGTGCCGGCGGCGCCGAGGATGATCACGTTGCCTTCGCGCTGCGCCGCGGCCAGCGCACGGCGGTGAATGCGCTGTGCCGCCCGCGTCACGCCGAGGATCTGGGGCAGCTCGATGGTCTCGCGCGGGCGCATCAAGAGCGACAGGCGTTCGAGGAAGACCGACATCTCGAAGGGCTTGGTGATGTAGTCATCGGCCCCCGCCCGCATCAGCCGCACCGCCTGTTCGATGTCGCCCTGCCCGGTGATGAACAGGAAGGGCGGCGGGGTCATGGTGGCGCTGATCCGGGCGAAGATCTCCTCGCCGGTGCCGTCGGGCAGGCGGATGTCGCAGATCACGGCGTCCACCGGTGCGCGCGCCACCCGGATCTCGGGAATGGCGCGGACCACCTGCCGCACCCACAGCACCTCGGCGCCCTCCAGTTCCAGTCGCTGGGCCAGCGAGCCGCCCATGATCGGGTCGTCCTCGACCAGCAGGATGCGGCGGCCGGACAGGGTCATGCCGCATCCCTCCGGCCGGGGACCGGCAGTCGGACGGCGATCACGGTGACGGCGTTCTCGCGCCGGTGCTCGATCCGCCCGCCCAGCGCGGCGACGAGGTCGCGCACCACCCGCAGCCCCATGCCGGGACCGGGACCGGTGGGCTCGGGCGAGAGCAGTCGCGCCAGAGCCTTCGGCGGCAGGCCGGGCCCGTCATCCTCGACCACCAGCTCCAGCGCGTCGCCCGCCCTCCGCACGCTCATGCCGACATGCCCGCCGCGGGCGGCCGCGGCGGAAGCATTGAGCAGCAGGTTGAGCGCGATCTGGCGTACCGGCGCGGCGGGCAGGCCGTCGAGGCAGGCCGGCCCGGCTTCGACCTCCCAGGCGAGTTCCTGCTGCTGGCGCTGGATCTCGGGGCCCATCAGCAGCTGCAGATCCTCGAAATCCTCCGCCCTCAGCGGCATGTCGGATGTGTCCAGCCGGTTCTGCTCCAGCGCCGCGCGCGAGACATCGCGCAGATGCCCGAGCCCGCGCTGGAGCAGATCGGCCGATTTGCGCACCACCTCGGGCCGGTCGGCGAAGCGGGCGATGGTATCGACCGCGTTCAGCAGCCCGCCCAGCGGATTGTTGATCTCATGCGCCAGCGAGGAGGCCAGACGCCCCAGCGACACGAAGCGCTCGCGCTCGGCCAGCCGGCGCTTGGCCTCGGCCTGTTCGTGCACCGCGCGCGCCATGGAATTGTAGGTGCGCAGGAGCCGCCCGACCTCGCTGTCGCCGCGCGGAATTTCGCGCTCGGGGATGAGTTCGAGCCCGCCGGTGCCGGCGCTCATATGCCCGGCCAGGGTGGAGATCGGGCGCAGCATGCGGCGCATGGCGACATAGCCGGCAAGCGCCAGCAGCAGGGTCGACGCCACATTGCCCAAGAGGAGCCACAGCTGCGTACGTCTTTGCTCGGCGGCAAGATCGGAGACGTCGAGCACGGTGACGATCTTTCCCACCTCCCGGCCCTGATACGAGAGCGGCGCCAGAACGCTGATGCGTTCGTCGCCCGCATGCACTTCCAGATCCTCCAGCGTGCGGGCGGATGCGGCGAGGGCGGAAAGCGGGCTGCCGAGCGGCGCGTTGCGGGGATCGGTCGCTGCAAGGATCAGGCCCTCGCTGTCTGCGACCGCGGTCATGACCATCCGCCGCCCCTCGCCGGCCCGGCTGGCGCGGTCGAGCGTGTCGAACACCTCCCAGACATCCTCGCGCAGCACCGCCGGACCCAGTGCGATCGACAGACCGTCGACATGCAGCCGGACCAGCTCGCGCAATCGCGACTCCTGCGAGCGGGTCAGCGAGACCAGCACCTGTTGCGAGGCGATGATGCCAAGCCCCACCATCAGCCCGGCCGCAAGCACGGAGACGCGGACGGCAAGCGGCAGCCGGCCGAGCCAGCGCAGGATCACCCGGCAGCCTCCAGATCGGCCATGCGCGCCGCGATGCCGTCGAACACGCTGGGCGGTTCATCGGCGATCGCGTCGAGATGCAGCGCAGCCAGGGTCCGGCGCCCGGTTTCGGTTTGCGGCAACTCCAGCAGCACGCGATGCAGGCTGCGGATGCCTTCCTCGCCGGCGCGGTCGGCACGGCAGACGATGGGGGGAAAGCCCAGCCATTCGGAGCGGGTGACCACGCGGGTGCGCCCGGCAAGCCCGGGCTCTTCCAGCTTCAGCACCTCCCAGACATAACCGTCGACGCTGCCCGAGCGGGTCAGACCGGCGGCGACGGCGCGCACCACATTGCGGTGGCCATAGGTGAAGATGCTGCGCGCGAAAAATGTCTCGGGCCGCCGGCCCATGCGGATGATGTCGGTGGTGGTGACCAGCCAGCCGGAATTGCTGTTGGGGTCGGAGAATGCATGGGTGCCGCCGGCGAGATCGGCCAGCCCCCGCGCCGGGTCATCCGGCGCAACGATCAGATAGGAGCGGTAGAGCGGCTTTCCCTGCCAGACCGGCACGCCGATGAGCGTGAGTGCCTTGCGATGCTGCAGATAGGGATAGCCGCACACCCAGGCGGCATCGACGCCGCCCTCGAGCAGGAGCGCGGTCACCTCCTCATAGGTCCGGCGCTGAACGAGTTCCACCGGCCGTCCCATGCCCTCGGCAAGTGCGGCGTGCATCAGGTCGATGACCTCGGCATCGTTGTCGAGAAAGACCGGTGTCAGACCGAAGCGGATCGGGGTTTCGGCGCCGGCGGGTCCGGCGGGCAGGATGGCTGCGGCCGCGGCGGTCAGCGTGAAGGCGCGTCGTGACAGGGCAGGTTGCATGGTCGTCTCCCTCCGCACGGGATTATCCCCGCAACCGGGGCCGGTCGCAATCCCGCAGCTTGGCCTCTCATGCCATGGCTCGATGAGTTCGACTCACGCCCTGTCGCTTTCTCTTTTGCGGGCGTTCCAGGCCCGACCGTTGGTCACGAAGCGTTGAGGGCAGCGCACGCCCGAGGCGGTGCGAAGCGCCCGCCTGGGGGTGAGACGGGGCCGTGGCCCCTGCGGGGCCGCGTAAGCCCGTCGAACGCGGGCGCTGCCCGGGCTAACGCCCGGGTGGGGCAGGTTCTTGTAATTGGGCCCCGGTCCCAGCTTCACTTTCTGTTGGTATGGCACGGCGAAGCGTCGGGCGGCAGGGCCCTCGGGCTCATCCCCGCTCCTGCGCGTCGCGCATCAGTGCGGCGAGCCGGAAGAAGCCATGCGCCATCTTGGTGAACGGCATCAGCAGAAAGAAGCTCAGCACCGACCCCAGATGAAGCGCCAGCAGCGCGGGCATCAGGGCGGTTCCCCCCAGTGCCCAGAGCGCAAGCCCGCTGGCCGCGACCAGTGCCAGCAGCGCGGTGAAGGCGTCTTCGCCGCCGCGGGCCGCCGCATCGCCGAGAGCGGGATCCGCCCGCCGCTTGAGCCCGAGCATGGCGAGCGTGCCGAAAAGCAGCAGCACGCCGCCTGGGATGCCCAAGAGCTTCGGCACCGACCAGAGGTGGTAGGGGGCGGGCTGGCCGAGCCCGTAATGCATCACCGTGCCCGCG
>RFIR01000525.1 GCA_003695135.1 Alphaproteobacteria bacterium
CCATATCCTCCGGCCTTGTCCTCGGGCTGATTGCCATCGCGCTCGTGCATCTGATGATGACGCGCACTGCCTTCGGGCTGAAGCTGCGCGTGGTCGGCGCCAGCCCGCGGGCGGCGCGGCATGCCGGGCTCGACGTGCCGGGGCTGACCGTGGCCGTATTCGCGCTTTCCGCCGCGCTGGCCGGGCTGGCCGGGGCGGTGGACGTGCTGGGCGTCTATGGCAATGTGCGCGCCGACTGGAACCCCGCCTTCGGGCTGGTGGTGATCCCGGTGGTGTTTCTCGCCCGGCTGAACGGATTTGCCGCCATCGGGTTCGTCGCCCTCCTCTCCATCCTCTCCATCGGCGGCGAGAGTGCGGCGCGGCGCATGGGCGTGCCGACCTATTTCACCCTGGTGCTGGTGGCGGTGGTGCTGATCGTGCTGGCGCTGGCCGAATGGGCCGATCAGCGCCTGCGGGCGCGGCGGGGCTAGGGCGGTGGGCGCACTTCTCGGCGAGACCTTTCTCGGCGCGCTGCTCTTCGGCGCGGTCACCGCCGCCATTCCGCTCATTCTGGCCGGGCTGGGCGAGCAGATGTCGGAAAAGGCCGGGGTGCTGAACATCGGCATCGAGGGCATGATGCTGGCCGGTGCGTTCACCGGCTTCTTCGCCGCCTTTCACACCGGCAGCCTGTGGACCGGCTTCGGCGCCGGCATCCTCGCCGGCATGGGCGTGGCGCTGGTGATGGCGCTGCTCTGCGTGCAGCTGGGGCTCAACCAGATCGTGATCGGCATCGGGCTGACGCTGGGCATGGAGGGGCTGACCGCGCTGGCGCATCACTTCCTGTTCTCGCGCAGCTATCCGCGCCTGCCGGCGGCCGAGGCGCTGCCGATCCCCGGGCTGGCGCAGATCCCGGTGCTGGGACCGGCGCTGTTCGCCCACCCGCCCGTCGCCTACATCGCCGTGGCGCTGGTGGCGGTGATGGGCTGGATCTACCGGCATACACAGCTTGGCCTGAACCTGCAGGCCGCCGGCGACCGGCCCGCCGCGCTCGATGTCGCCGGGGTGGACGTGCTGGCGGTCCGCTTCGCCGCGGTGCTGACCACCGGCGCCTTTGCCGGGCTGGGCGGGGCCTATCTGGCCATGGTCGGCGCCGGCATCTTCGTGCCCTTCGTCACCAATGGCGCGGGCTTCATCGGCATCGTGCTGGCGATGCTCGCCCGCGGCCAACCGGTCTGGGTGCTGACGGGCGCGATGGTGTTCGGCATCTGCCTGTCGCTGACCACGGCGGCGCAGCTGGCCGGGCTCAACCTGCCCACCGACGTGATCCAGATGCTGCCCTATCTGGCGGTGATGGCGATGCTGATCGCCTTTGGCCGCCGCGCCAGCCTGCCGCCGGCGCTCGGGATCCCCTACCGGCGCGGCGAGCGATAGGGAAACGGCCGCGAAGCCGGCTATTCCCGCCAGTCATCGACCTGCAGGATATCCTCGTCCGACCAGCCCAGATGATGGGCGATCTCATGGACCAGCACATGCCGGACCAGCGCGTCGAGCCCGACATCGCCACGCTGGATCCATTCCTCCAGGATCGGCCGGCGGAACAGCCACACCGTGTCGGGCCCCTGCGGCTGGTCGAAACTCGATTTCTGCGTCAGGGCGATGCCGTCATAAAGCCCGGTCAGCGCCCAGGGATCCTCGATGCCCATCTCCGCCAGCATGTCGTCATCGGCGAAATCCTCCACCCGGATGACGAGGTCCGCGCAGGCCTTGCGCACCGCTTCGGGCAGGGAGGCATGGGCGCGCGCGGCCAGCGCCTCGATATCGGCGAGGCTGGGGGCGGGACGGGAAAAGCGCTTCATTGCCATCGAAGGCATATAGAACCCGACCGCGCGGCGCGCTAGAACCCGGCCATGATCGTCACCCGCTTCGCCCCCTCGCCGACCGGGCATCTGCATGTCGGCAATCTGCGCGCGGCGCTGTTCAACTGGGCACTGGCGCGCAAGGCGGGCGGCCGGTTCATCCTGCGCTTCGACGATACCGACCGCGAGCGCTCGCGCCCCGAATATGCCGACGCGATCCGGCGCGATCTCGAATGGGCGGGGCTCGACTGGGATGCGGTGCTGCACCAGTCCGAGCGCACCGATCGCTATGCCGAGGCGGTCGACCGGCTGCGCCGGGAAGGGTATCTCTACCCGGCATGGGAAACGCCGGAGGAGCTCGCCCTTCGCCGCAAGGCCCAGCGCCTGGCCGGCAGGCCGCCGATCTATGACCGCGCCGCGCTGCGGCTCGATGACGTGGAAAAGGCGCGGCTCGCCGCCGAGCGCCCCGCCCACTGGCGCTTCCTGCTCGCGCGCCAGCCGGTGGTCTGGCAGGACGGCATTCTCGGCCCGCATGAGGTCGATACGCGCAACATCTCCGACCCGGTGCTGATCCGGGCCGACGGCGTGGTGCTCTACACGCTGGCCTCGGTGGTCGACGATGCCGAGACCGGGGTGAGCGACATCGTGCGCGGCGCCGATCACGTCACCAATACCGCGGTCCAGATCGAGATTTTCCGGGCATTGGGCCATGAGCCGCCGCGCCTTGCCCATCA
>RFIR01000526.1 GCA_003695135.1 Alphaproteobacteria bacterium
CCATCAGCCGTTCCAGATGCGGCATCAGCGGATCGAGGTTCGGCGGCAGCAGCTCTTCCGCGAAGTCTGCGGGAATGCCGTCCAGCGCCCAGAATTCCGGGTTCGTTTCATAGATGCCGATGAGCAGCCCATCTCCCTCCTGCCGGACATTGCAGGACACCCAGCTGTCCCGCATGGCCGGCAGCTCCTTCTCCCGGGCCGCAATCCGGGGCAGGCTGTCGGTAATGATCTCGTGATGCTGCGTGGCATAGAGGGGGAGGTTGAGGCCAAGCGGTTCCAGCATCTCGCGGGCCCAGAACGAGGTGGCGATCACGACATGTTGTGCGCGCAAGCGGCCGTTCGGGGTCTCCAACACCCATTTTCCCCGGTCTCGGGAAATCCGCTCCACCGGGCAATGCCGTTCGATGGCCGCGCCCATCTGCCGCGCCGCGGCGGCCAGCGCCATGGTGGCGCCTGTGGGATCGACATGGCCGTCGGTCGGCGTATGGGCCGCGCCGTGGATCGCGCTGGTATCGATGAAGGGATGGAGGGCCGCCACCTCCTCCGGGCTGCGGATGTGGAAGGGGATGCCAAGCTCGCGATAGCGCGGTGCGTAGGCATGAAACAGCTCCAGCTCACGTTCCGTCGCGGCCAGCCTCAGGCTTCCGGTCCGATGAAATCCGATCGACCGCCCGCTTTCCCGCTCGGCCTGCAGATAGCAGCGGATCGAGCCGGCAAAGAGCGCGGTCATCTTCGGATACGGGCCGAAATATGTTGTGTTGCCTGCCGCGTGCCAGGTCGAGCCCGAGGTCAGTTCGCGCCGCTCCAGCAGCAGGCAGTCGGTCCACCCCAGCCGTGTCAGCCAGTACAGTGCCGACACGCCGACGATCCCGCCGCCGACGATCGCGGTCTGCACATCGGTTTTCATGGCGTGGTCAATCGACCGGCACTGCGGTGATCGCGGACATCCTCAGCCCATGCCGCGCCAGGGAATGGTCTTCTTGATGATCCAGCGCATCATCAGATCGAAGACCAGGCCGAGAACGCCCATGATCAGGATCGTCACCCAGATCAGCTCATAGTCCGAAACCGTTCGGGCGATGTTCTCGACGAAACCCACACCGGTCGTGCCGGCGAGCATCTCGGCGGCCACCAGCGTCCCCCAGCAGACGCCCACCGAGATCCGGATGCCGGTCAGGATCTCCGGCAGGGCATTGGGGAAGATCACGTGCCACATGATCTGCCGGTCCGAGGCGCCAAGCGAATGCGAGGCCCGGATCTTGGACAGTTGCACGCCCGAGGCGCCGGTCCGCGCCGAGATCACCATGATGGCGAAGGCGACCATGAACAGAAGGAAGATCTTGCCGTCATCCTGAATGCCGAAGATGGTCAGGATCAGCGGCGCCCAAGCCAGGGGCGGCACCGGGCGGTAGAGCTCGATCAGCGGGTCGAAGAAGGACTTGAAGAAGCGCGACACCCCCATGAACAGCCCCAGCGGCACGCCCAGGAAGATGCCCAGCCCCAGCGCCACCAGCACCCGGAACAGCGAATCCCAGATATGCCCGCTCAGCATGGGGATGGAACCGAGCGAGACATCACCCCGGGCGATGGCCAGAAGCTTGTCCTTGAAGTTGGGCGTGATCGTGCCGTCCGGCCCGTGGGTGGCGTATTCGCCGGGCCAGATGTCGGCGATCCAGTCGGGAACGAAGAAGGCGACGATGTTCGAGACCGGCAGCCAGTCCCACCACAGGAGCGGGAAGCCGCGATAGCCGCCGCCGTTCTCGACGTCCGGATTGGCCAGTTGCCCGAACTTGGCGACCACGTCGGTCGGCTTCGGCAGCCAGCGGGCCGAACCCTGTTCGGTGCACTGGGTGCGCGACTTGACGATGCCGGGACCGGGGAAGAACAGCGCCTCGGCGACGCGCAGGCCGCCCTTGGCGTCCTGCTCGGCCGCACCCAGATCGGCAATCGCGGCGTCCACATCCCTTAGCGCGGCGGCCGGAAAGATCAGCCCGTCATCGAGACGCTTGAAGATGCGCTCGACGGCCTTGACGAAGCCTTCGCGCTCGGCCCGGGTCTTCTCGTCGAATTCGCCGGACTTGTTGGTCTTCTTCAGGGCGGCGATCCGGGTCTTGATATCGGCGATCAGGGCGTCGTTGGCCGGATTGTTGTTGCGGATCTTGTTGAACTCGCTGGCGATTTCGGCCGCGCGACCCGAGGCGGCATCGAACAGCATGCCCCGCGCCGTGATCGGCAGCATCGGTATCTCGGTATAGGTCGTGCCCCATTTCGGCTGCGCGAGCGCCTCTGCGCTCGGGCTCAGCCCGGCAGGGGGACCGGCCCTGAGCGTGGCGGCCAGCTCCTTCAGCTTCGCCGTGATGTCCGCGAGCTTGTCCCGGGTTTCCGGTGAAAGGTTCTTCGGGTCGGAGGAATTGGCGATCAGCGCCCGGACATCCGTGATCAGGGCCGCGAGCGTGACCTTCTCGGCCCCCGAAAACGCCGTCTCCGCCGCCAGTTGCTCCTTCAGCTCCTGCAGCTGCGCGGCATTGCGCGAGGCGAGCAATGTCGACTTGTAGTAGCGCGAGCCGATGGGCAGCGCCGCCTTGATCGGGGAAATCGCCTCCTCGAGCTTGGCGATCTGGCACATCTCGTTGGCGGCATCGGGGAAGAAGGCCCGGGCCACGCCCCACGAGTAGTAGGACCAGACAAGAAACAGCGCCGAGACCCCGGTTACCGACCAGTACCAGCCGCCCCGTGTGCGGACCGGATCGCCGAACACCTCGTCATTGGCCCTGAGCCGTGCCTGCCTTCTGCCGACGACGATCGACCAGATCAGGGTCCCGAGCGCCACGAGGATCAGAACGGCGGCGATGGACGCGCGATTGTCCGACAGCCATTCAAACACGGCCCATGATCTCCTCTTCCATGTCCCAGATCATCGTCAGGATCTCTTCGCGCATCTCGGAGAAATAGGGATCGTGCTTGATTTCCCGCAGCGATTCCTCCAGCCCCCTCTCGGCGAAGGGCAGCCTGTATTCCCTGTGCACCCGACCCGGCCGCGGGGCCATGACGAAAAGCCTTTCGCCCAGAAGCAGCGCCTCCTCGACCGAGTGGGTGATGATCATGATCGTCTTGCCGGTTTCCTTCCACAGCTCCAGCACCAGCGACTGCATCTTCTCGCGCGTCAGCGCATCCAGCGCGCCGAGCGGTTCGTCCATGAGGATGACCTCGGGATCGTTGATCAGGCAGCGGGCGAGCGCCACGCGCTGCTGCATCCCGCCCGAAAGCTGGTAGGTGGGGGTGTCGCCAAAGCCTTGAAGCCCCACGATTTCCAGCCATTTCTCGACCAGGGCGGCACTTTCCTTCGGGTCGCTGCCCTTCATCCGCAGCCCGAAGTCCACGTTCCGCGACACCGGCAGCCATTCGAAAAGGGCGCCCTGCTGGAACACCATGCCGCGCTCGACACCCGGCGCGGTGATGGTCTCACCGCCCAGCGTCACCCTGCCGCTGGTCGCCTTCAGAAAGCCGGCGATCACGTTCAGCAAGGTCGTCTTGCCGCAGCCCGAGGGGCCGAGCACCGACAGGAGCTCGCCCTTCTTCAGGGTGAAGTTGATGTCCTTCAGCGCCTCCACCACCGCGCCGGTCTGCGGATTGGTGAAGGTCATGCTCAGGTCTTCGCAGACAAGGTCAGCCATTGCCGGAACCGCTGTTCATTGCGTGCGGAAAATGTCTCAGGAATGCGCCGCCCGACGCCGGCCGGGGCCCCCGCGCCGCCGCCGGCCTAGCCTTCCCATGCCTCAAGAGCGGGCCGCGCACGGCCCGCTCCCGCTATGCCGCAACCTCCGGTCACTGGAGGAACGACGGGTCGATCGTCTTGGCGAGCATCTCGGCGTCGGAATCACCCTTGAACACCAGCCCAAGCGAGGCGGCGGCCTGATAGGCAAGCCCGTTTTCGCTGAAATAGGTGTTCAGCTGCTCCTCGACGGAGGGGATGACGAAGCCGTCGATCGTGGTCCTGGTGGCCTCGACATCCATGCCCGAGGCTTCGGCCACGATCTTGATCTGCTCGTCGGAGCCGGTCCAGGCCTCGTTCGCCTCGGCCGTCACCTCGAGGAAGGCGCGCACAAGCTCCGGGTGCTCGGTGGCGAACTTCTCGGTCACCGAAACCACGTCGAAGGAGACGATGTTGGCTTCCTTCTTCTGCTCGGGCGTCATGATCGGAACCCCGACCTCGGCGGCGGCCGCGGTATCGAGGCCACCGAAGACGCAGGCCATGTCGACGATGCCGTCGGCCAGCGACTTGGCGCCATCCGGCGGCGCCTGATCGACGATCGTCAGCGTCGACATGTCGATGTCGAAATAGTCCATGTACTTGCGGAAGGCATAGTCGGCCATGGTGTTGAGCGGAACCGCGACCGTCTTGCCTTCCAGCTCGGAAGCGTTGGAGCTGTCGATGCCCAGATCCTTGCGCACGAAGCAGTCGTTGGCCTCATAGGCCACGGCGATGGCAACCATCTTCAGCGGCGCACCCTGCTGGATGGCGGTGACGAAGGGGGCGAGGCCCTGGCTGTAGGATATGTCGATATCGCCGGCCAGCATCGCTTCGGTCATCGCGGTGCCGGTGGTGAAGTCGGTCCAGTTCACATCGACGCCCATGGCGTCCTCATAGGCGCCGTTGGCCTTCGCGATCAGGTTCGGCGTTGGCCATTGCAGGAAGAACGCCACGTTCACTTCCTCGGCAGCCGCGGGTGCGGCGAGCCCCATCGAACCGATTGCGGCCAGAACGGCCATCTTGATCATGGATTTCATCGAGTTCCTCCCTGTTGTTCAGACCCGGTGTTTCTGGTTTTCCGGCGGCGCCTCGATCGCCGCCAGACCCGAGTGTCAGGCAGACAGCCGCATACTATGATTCTCCATTGCTGCCAAGGCATATCTCACATCCCAGAATTCTTGTTTTGTAATATAAAACCATGGACGGAACTGGCGGGAAATGTCGCCGCATTTGGGTCACGCGCGCATGTGAGGCCCCGCGCACGAGCCGGCGATCAGATCGCTTTTCGAAGGGGCCAGTCCACCGATCAAGGCCGTCACGCGCCGCGCGGATTTCTTCAGCTCGCCGCTCCATCCCATGAGATCGTCGATGGAGTGGCGCGGATAGACCGACCAGATGTTGAGCACCGCGATCGGTTCACCGACATAGTTGAAGACCGGTGCGGAGATCCCGACAAAATGATCGTATTCCTCGCGGTCGTTCTTGCCGAAACCGTTTTCACGGACAAAGGCAAGCTCGGCCCGGAAATCCTCGGCATTGTCGATCGTTCTTTCCGTGAACCGGGTGAACTCGTACCCCTTCAGCCTGGATTCGATCACCTTGTCCGGCAGAAAGGCAAGCAATGCCTTTCCCGATGCCGAACAATGAACCGGCTCGCGCATGCCGGGACGCTGGGCGCCGCCGAGTGAATGCGGCGATTCCAGCAGCCGCAGATAGACCACTTCCATTCCGCTCGGTACGCCAAGGGTCACATTGGCCTCGAACAGATCGAACAGCCTGATCATTTCATCAAGAGCCATGGCCTGAATGTCATGGCCGTCATATGCATTCCTGACCAGATCGTATACCTTGGGTCCAAGGAAGTAAGTCCTGCTCCTTTCATCGTATCTTACCAGTTTTTCATCTATGCAAATCGAGAGAATCCGGTGGATCGTACTCTTGTTCAACCCGCTCTTTCGGGTGATTTCTGAGAATGTCAACGGCTTGGCGGATTCGCTGATCACGGTCAGCAGGGCCAGCAGTTTCTGAACTATGGAGCTTTTCATCGAGCGTACCCTGCGTCCCACCGGCCCTTCCCGGCAATGGGATCGTGACCGCCGCGTGTTTTATCGGAAATCCGAAACTGCGTTTTCGTATCATGAAACCGGGCTGCTCGCCAGCACGGGCTTCGCGATTCCGGTCCGTTCGGTCGGGACCGCCGCCATGCGAGCGGTCTGGGTGGTCAAGGGGAAGCGGACGGACGGGCGCCTGGCCATCGGGCCACCGGGAACGGTGCCTGATTGAGCAAGCCGGTTGACGGGGGCTCGCCCGGCGTCTAGGTTTTAAAAATCGAAAGTAGTGTTTCGCAATACAAAACAAATGGAACAACCATGACCCGGCCTGCCGCCAAGGACGAAATTCACTGGACCGTAACGGCCGGCGCCGCGCCCCGGACCACCCGCCTCGAAGGGGCCATCGACGTCGACGTCCTGGTCGTAGGCGGCGGTCTGACGGGGTGCCGGACGGCGCTGGGACTGGCGGAGGCCGGCACATCTGTGGCCCTGGTCGACGGCAAGGCCATCGGGTGGGGGGCCTCGGGGCGCAGCGGCGGCCAATGCAATCCGGTCTGGCGGCAGACGCCGAAGGAGCTGATCGAGCTTTTGGGCAGGACGCACGGCGAGACGCTGATCCGCACGACCCTGACCGCTGCCGACGATCTGTTCTCGGATATCAGGACATACCAGATCGACTGTGACGCCGTGCAGTCGGGCTGGATTCAGGCCGCGCATAGCCGAAAGGCTGCCAGGAGGATGAGCGCGCTCGGCAAGGCCTGGGCGTCGGCCGGGGCGGATATCGTGGAGCTGGACGGCGCGGCGGTGCGCGAGGCGAGCGGGTCCCCGGCCTACTCCTTCGCCCTGCGCCATTCGGCCGGGGGCAATGTCCAGCCGCTGTCGCTGACCCGCGGATTCGCCCGCGCGGCCGCGGCGCGCGGGGCGCGGCTGTTCGGCGACACCCCCATAACCGCGCTCGAACGAGTCAATGGCAAATGGCGCGCAGCATCCGCCGCCGGCGAGATCACGGCCGAAAACGTCGTTCTGGCGACCAACGGCTATACCGACGCGCTGTGGCCCGGGCTTCGCAAGACCTTTCTTCCGATGGTCAGCATCATGGTCGCCACCGAACCTCTCAACCGGCGTCTGCAAGAGGAAATCCTGCCCGGCAGGGTCACGATCTCGGATTCCCGCCTGGCGATATACTTCGCCCGCTACGACCGCGACGGACGACTGCTCTTCGGCTGTGTCGGCAGCAGCGAACGGGTCGATCTCCTCGGCGGCTTCGCGCGCCTGCGTCGCGGCCTGAAGACCGTGTTTCCGCAACTCGCCGACGTCGGGATCGAACGCAAATGGGGCGGACGGATCGCGGTCACGCCCGAAATGATGCCGCATCTGCACGAACCCGCGCCCGGGGTTCTGGCCGGGCTCGGCTACAGCGGACGCGGCATCGCGATGACCTCGGTGATGGGGCGCGCGCTTGCGGCCAGGCTTCTGGGGGCCAGTGCCGATGAGCTTCCCTTCCCGACCAGACCGGTCAGCGCGCTGCCGTTTCACGGGCTCGTCCGGCAGTTCATCCCGCTGGCGGCGCCGGCGATGACCCTCAGGGACAGGTTGGCAACCCTGATGGACGGGGCCTGATCCCCCGTCCCGGCACGCGATCCGACACCGGCGGAGACGGCCGCGGGACATCCCAGTCGCGGGTCATCTGACCGTGGCCGCTGCCATGGCGACGCCGTCGCGCGATCATCGTCGTTGCTGTCGCGAACGCCCCGGGACGCGGCGAATATGGTGCGAATTGCGCGTATCCCGAACCGGCGGCGTCGCGGGACAGGTTGTACGCAGCACGTCCAGCCCCGATCAAGGAGCCAGCCTCACACCCCGGCGAGTTCGTCGATGATCGCGCGCGCCGCGGCCACCGGATCCCGGGCAGCCCAGACCGGGCGGCCGACCACGATGTGATCGGCGCCCGCCCGCAGCGCCTCGGCCGGGGTGGCGATGCGCTTCTGATCGCCCGCGGCGCTGCCCGCCGGCCGCACGCCGGGGGTGACGATCAGCCTGCCGGCAGATTCGGGCACGGCGCGGATCGCCGCCGCTTCGCGCGGGCTCGCGATCACCCCGTCCGCCCCGGCGGCGAGGGCGCGGCGGGCGCGTTCGACCACGATGTCGGGGACGGTGCCGGGAACGATCATCGCCGCATCGAGATCGGCGCGGTCGAGGCTGGTAAGCACGGTGACGGCAAGGATGCGCGTCGGCGCGGTTCCGCGCCCGGCGACGGCTGCCGCCACCACATGCGGGTCGCCGTGGACGGTGAGGAAATCGGGTGCGAGGCGCAGGAGCCCCCGCACCGCCGCGGTCACCGTCGCGGGGATGTCGAAGAGCTTGAGGTCGAGGAACACCCGCTTGCCGGACGCCTTCAGCTCCGCCGCCAGCTCCAGCCCGCCGCCCGCCAGCATGCCGAGCCCGATCTTGTAGAATCCCACCGCCGCGCCGAGGCGCCCGGTCAGCGCCAATGCCTGAGCCGCATCGGGCAGGTCGAGGGCAACGATCAGCCGGTCATCGGACATGCGCACATCCTCCCGCCGACGGCCTGCACCGGGATACTGGCAAGATCAAGCGGTGATCGGAGCCTGTCGTCGTCGACCGTGTTCACTCGCCCGTGGCGCGCAGCGAACCCGGGCATGCGCCCGTTCGGCCGCTCACTCGAACGCATGGCGTTCGCGGCCTCACCCCCACAGGCGGGCGCATACCCTAACCGGGCGGCCGCACGCCCTTGCGTTGGGAGCAGGTCCGAAGCCGGTCATGGCGGCGCGCACTACACGCTCATGCATGGGCCGGCATCAGATCGACATCGAATTCGGCCACCACCGGCGCGTGATCGGATTCGGGGAACTTGAGGTCGGTCGCGAAGGCCACCGATTCATCGGGCAGGATCTCATTGTGGATTTCGGTATGGCGGAAGGCGGCGAGCATGCGGCGCGAGACCAGGATGTGGTCGATCATCTCGCCGCGGCCCTGATGGATCAGCGAGAAGCGGCTGGTTTCAGGCACGTTGTCTTCAAGCGGCACCATCACCCGCCCGGCCAGCGTGCCGTTGCCGGTATCCTCGACCCGGCCGCGGATCGCCATCACCGGCACCTCGTCGGATTTGGCGTTGAAATCGCCGGCCACCACGATGTTGGCATCGGCATCGGCGTCAAAGATCCGGTCGATCAGCACCCGCGCTTCCAGCGCCGCGCCGACGCGCTTGATGGATGAGAGGATGAAACCCTCGGCCCAGCCTGCCGCCGAGCGCCAAGTATAGCTGTCGGCCTTCTGCCCCGGCACGTTGGAGGCAAGCTTGGACTTGAAGTGGACGTTGAGCACATGCAGCTTGCGGCCGGCGGCGTCGGCCAGCCGGGTATAGAGAAGCGGCCGTTCCCATGTCAGCTCGTCGGGCACGCCATCGCCACCGGTGACGGTGCGATATACCGGGCGCGGCACGATGTCGTGGCGGATCTGGCGCACCTCCTCCACCGTGATGTCGGGCCGGATCGCGGTGACCAGATTGCGCTCGTCATAGACCTGGCCTGTCGTGGTCCTGGTGCTGACGAGGGTGTGGTTCTGATAGCGGGTGCCGGCAAGCAGCTCCTTCAGGGTCAGGATGTCCCGCGGCTGGCCCTCGCGTTCCTGCCCGTTGATTTCCTGAAAGCAGATCAGATCGGCCCTCAGCCGCGCCAGCATGGGCCGCAGTACCGCGGCGCGCTCGGCAAAGCTCGGACCACGCTGGCCGGGCTTGTCCTCGTCGAGGTTTTCGAGGTTGAACGTCGCGATGCGGATCATGATTGCCTCCTTCCCGGCCCCACTCTCGGCCCGCCGGCGTGAGTTCGGCGTGAAACGCCCCGACCCGCTCAGTCCTTCCGGTCGGAATAAATCCAGCGCATGTCGGCCGCTTCGGTGCAGTACATGTGCACCCAGATATAGCCGTGCTGGAACAGGGCCACGACGAGCGCGTTCCAAGAGCCGAACAGCAGCGCGAGCCCCCACAGCCCGAGGAACACCACGCCGTACATCGCATTCGGCGTGTGGCGGAAGGCGCCCGCGCGCACCAGCGGCATGTCGGCGTAGTGCTGGCGGAAGTGATCGCCGCCGAGCGCGCGGGGAATGGTGAAATGCACGATCACCGAATGCATCGCCCAGACCGCTGCCGCCAGCAGCGCCAGGC
>RFIR01000527.1 GCA_003695135.1 Alphaproteobacteria bacterium
AGGTTTCCGGCGACCTCCGCCTGGGCACCACCCTGCCTGGGCAGGTCGGCAACACCGCCTGCCGGAGGGCCAAAGGTCGGTCATTTGGGCCGCTGTTATTAGACGGGAAATGCTCGAATGCCGACACGCTCTATCGCTCCGCTTCGCGGCGCCCGAATGCGCCGCGGGTATCGGCCGATCCTCCCGCTGCCTGCGAAATCCGCCACCTCCCGCGATGCGGGCGCCTCAGCCCTCGCCCACCAGCGACAGGTCGGGAATGTTGAGCAGGGCGGCGGCGAAATCCTGAACGCTGGGGATAACCGGCGCGAGCTCGGCGCGGTATTCGGGGCGAATGCGCATTTCCTCGCGCAGCACCCGGGCGAGATCCTCGGCATCGCCCATCCGGAAGCTGCGGCCATGCACCCGACCGTCGGGAAAGGCGTCGAGCAGCCCCTGCGCGTCGGAGACGATCACCGGCAGGGCGATCTGCAGCGCCGAGAGCAGCACCAGCGGCAGGTTTTCCGCCCATGTCGAAGGGATCACCAGATAGTCGTAGCCGTCGAGCACCTCGTGGATGCGGTAGCTCTGGAAGGTTCCCTTCAGCGCGACGCGCGGCGCCATCGCCTCGGCTTCGGCCCGGCAGGCTCGGGCATAGGCGCCGCCATGGTCGAAATTGCCCCAGACATCGAGCGTCCAGTCGCAATCCTCCGGCAGGCGGCGCAGCGCCTCCAGCAGCACGTGCAGCCCCTTCCGCTCGGTGGTCTGACCGGCATAGCACAGCCGCACCGGACTGCCCGCCCGCCGCACCGGCGGGGCCGGGATGCTGGCCGGCGGCATGCCATAGGCGAGATGGGTGATGCGGTGATCGGGCACCCCGGCCCCGCGCAGGCTTTCGGCCACGCTGCTGGTCGGCGCGACGATCACGTCGCAACTCTTCAGAAAGCGCAGCGAGTCGCGATTGCGCCTGAGCAGGTAGTAGAGGTTCTGATGCGGATGCACGGGCAGCTTCGGCCACGGGCCGAGCGCGCGGTAGAGATGCAGATAGGGCGCGATCAGGATCCCCGGATAGTTCTGGATGAACCATTCCAGCCAGCCGGTCCGGTCGGAGAGATGGCGGATGCAGGCGATCGACCCCGGCCCCTGCCCGGCGCAGTGGCGGCCATCCTCCAGCTGCTGGCTTCCCAGCGGGCAGACGGCGAAGAAGTCGGTGGCCACGAAGCTGAGCGGGACGCCGCGTTCGCGGATCGTCTCCAGTGCCGCGAGCGGAAAGTGCAGCTGGTGGAATACGGCGGCACGGTGATAGTCGGCCGCGTCGAGCAGCGCCTCGACGAAGCGCTCGATTGCCGGGTCGCTGACCTCGCGGCCGAAGCGCGGCCTGCCATAGGCGGGATCGTGGGAATGGGTGAAGGCGTGCACGCGGATGCCCGGCGCGTAGTCGTAGGAGAACTGCCGCGACAGTTCGGGGCGTTCGTCCGACAGGATCTCGCGCGCGGCATCGTCGCAAAAGGGGCTGTCGCGGAACGCCGCGATCGCGGCGGCATCGACCATGACCGAGGTGATGATGTCGACATGCCAGCCGGCGGCGGTGCAGATGCGGGCCACCCGCTCGCACAGCGTCTCGGTGCCGCTGTGAAACTGCGGGAAGAACTGGTGCACGACGAACAGAAGACGGCCGCGCCGGCCGGGCTCGACGGCGGCTGCGACCGGCGCGTCCGCCGTGGTCAGCGCTGGCGATCCGTTCATTCGGCGGCGAGTCCGACCGGGTTTCTGCGCCGCGGCGGGTGCATCTCGGCCAGAAGATGGGCATAGAGCCCGGGCGCGCCGCGATCGACGACGAATTCCTCGGCCACCGCCTGCCGGCCCGCCGCGCCTTCGCGTGCCCGCCTTTCGGGATCGGCGGCATAATCGAGCACGGCGCGCGCCATCGCCGCACTGTCGCCGAAAGGCAGCGCCAGCCCGCAGCCGCGGGCGACGAATTCCGGCATGCCGCCGGCATCGCGGAAACAGATCACCGGCACCCCGGCTTCGGCCGCATGCAGGGCCGAGAGCGGGAAGGCATCCTCCTGCGAGGGCAGCAGGAACAGATCGGCCGCGTGCAGCGCCCCGGTCACGTCGGGCAGAAAGCCGGTGATGCTCACCCTCTCCAGCCGCTCGCGCCGGATGCGCTGGCGGCAGCGCTTGCCGTCCGGGCCGCCGCCGATCCAGACAAAGCGCAGATTGCCCTGCGGCCCGCCGCCGAGCCGGGCGGCCACGTCGAGGAACACATCCGGAGATTTGCGCCAGTGCAGCACGCCGCAGCCGCAGACGAGGAAGTCCAGCGGGCCGGCGCCCAGCGCCGCGCGCATCGCCGCGCGCCCCCCGGGGTCGACGCGGGCCGGTTCGATGAAGGGATAGGCCTGCACCAGACGGTCGGGCCGCAAACCGGGTTGTCGGGCGAGGACGTCGCGCACCGCGCCGCTGCCGGCGACGATGCGGTCGGCGCGGGCGAGAATGCGGGCGAAGGCCGGCCGGTGGCGGTCGAGGATCTGCTCCAGCTCGTGGATGAAGGCGATCGAGGGCACGTCGCGGCGCCACAGCGCGTAGAAGCCGCCGCTGGCCACCGAATTGACCAGAATGCCGCGCACATCCGGCCCCGCCCAGCGTTCGAGCCGCCGCCGCAGCGCCCGGCGCTCGCCGCCCCAGTTCCGGCCGATGCAGAACAGCTCGGCCACCGCTTCGAAACGCGGGCGCTGCGGGCCGTCGCGCATGGCGACGAACTTCACCCGGTGCCCGGTCTCACGCAGCAGCCAGTCGGCGAATTGCAGCGCCACCTCCTGCGCACCGCCGATGCCCAAGTCGTGGACCACCACCAGGACGGTGCCGCTGGCGCGGTCGCGGGCGGGTCTTGCGGTGGCAGGCACGGTGCCGACCCGCAGGACGGAGTGCCGGGACGCGCCGGATGCGGGCAGGCGGCTGGCATCCGGCACGACGCCGGACAGGCCCGGCCGGCGCAGACCACCCGCGGCCGCCGCCAGGAGGCCGGGAAGCCGGCCCGGTTGCCGCGCGTAGTTGCCCAGGAGTGCCGCGATGCGTTTCATCTCAGCCCATATGGCCATCGGTGCATGTCGATCACCGGCCCTGTGACGACTGTCCCCATTTCCCCCTCTCGACTAGTACGGGGGGAAAGCGCACGAATCAACCGTGTTCGGCGACCCGCATCAGATAGCGGCCATAAATCGTCTTGAGATAGGGCTGGGCCAGTTCGCGCAGCGCCGCGGCGTCGATCCAGCCCTGGGAGAAGGCGATTTCCTCCGGGCAGCCGATCATCAGGTTCTGCCGCCGCTCCATGGTGCGCACGAAATTGGAGGCATCGAGCAGGCTGTCATGGGTGCCGGTATCGAGCCAG
>RFIR01000528.1 GCA_003695135.1 Alphaproteobacteria bacterium
AGGTTTCCGGCGACCTCCGCCTGGGCACCACCCTGCCTGGGCAGGTCGGCAACACCGCCTGCCGGAGGGCCAAAGGTCGGTCATTTGGGCCGCTGTTATAATTGCTGCAGATTCCTGCCTAAATTGCCGTCGATCAAGCCGTTTCTTGCATCGGTGATGGTCTGAAAGCGACCAAGTGGTCGCGGATTGTCGGTCTTTTTACCGAAACGGCGGCATTCTTGGCCCATGAAGGCTGTCAAGGGCAGACATCCGGGCGGCGGGGCCTTTGCCCGTGCCGTGTGCGGGGCCACGGCGCTGATCACCGGCGCGGCGCGCGGCAATGCCGCCCGCGGCTCGCCGCCGGGGCGTGGGCCGGTGGGCCCCGTCTGAACCTGCATCTCCATCCGGATGCAAAGCCGTCCGGATGCGACCTTCCCGACACAGGAGTGCGTGGATGAGCTATGTTGCGGAACGCCGCGGCCGGCGCAATGGTGGCCGTGCGGGTCGGGTGGCAGCGCGGGCAGTGCCGCTTTCGGTCGACCAGCGCCCGGTGCGTGGCGGCATGGAGGGCGGCAGCTATTCGCCGCTGAGCGCGGCCGGTGTCGAGCGCATCCATCAGGCGGCGCTGCAGGTGCTGGAGGAGATCGGTCTGGCCGGTGCCCCGCCCTCGGGCATCGGGATCCTCACCGGCGCAGGCGCGGTTCAGGGCGATGATGGCCGCATCCGCTTCCCGCGGGCCCTGGTCGAGGACATGCTGGCCCGGGCCGCGCGGGAGATCACGCTGCATGGCCGTGACACGCGCCACGACATGGTTGTGGGCGGCGCGCGCGTGCATTACGGCACCGCCGGGGCGGCGGTACACATCGTCGATATCGAGCAGGACCGCTATCGCGATCCCACCGTGCGCGACCTCTACGACGCCGCAAGGCTGGTCGAGCAGCTCGACAACATCCACTTCTTCCAGCGTCCCCTGGTCTGCCGCGACATCGAGGACCCGCTCGAGCTCGATCTCAACACCATCTTTGCCTGCTGTGCCGGTACCACCAAGCATGTCGGCACCAGCTTCTGCTCGGCCGACAATGTCGCCGCGGGGCTGGAGATGCTTCACGAGATTGCCGGCGGCGAAGCGGCATGGCGCGCGCGGCCCTTCGTGTCGAACTCCAGCTGCTTCGTGGTGCCGCCGCTGACCTTTGCCGCCGAAAGCTGCGAGACGATGGAGGCCTGCATCCGCGGTGGCATGCCGGTGCTGCTGCTCTCGGCCGGGCAGGCCGGGGCCACGGCGCCGGCGCCGCTGGCCGCGGCCATCGTGCAGGCCACCGCCGAATGCCTCGCCGGCGTGGTCTATGTCAACGCAATGGCGCCGGGGCATCCGGCGATCTTCGGCACCTGGCCCTTCGTGTCCGACCTGCGCACCGGAGCGATGTCGGGCGGCTCGGGCGAGCAGGCGCTCCTGAGCGCGGGCTGCGCGCAGATGCACCGCTTCTACGGCCTGCCGGGCGGCGCGGCAGCCGGTATTGCGGACGCCAAGCTGCCTGACATGCAGGCGGGTTGGGAGCAGGCCATCTCCAACGTCATGGCCGGGCTTTCCGGGCTCAACCTGGTCTATGAATCGGTGGGCATGCACGCCTCGCTCTTGGGCTTCTGCCTGGAGTCGCTGATCCTGGGTGACGACATGCTGGGGCAGGTCCTGCGCTGCGTGCGCGGCATCGAGGTGACCGAGGACAATCTCGATCTGGAAACCATGCGCCGTGTCTGCCTCGGCGGCGAGGGGCACTATCTCGGCCAGCCGCAGACGCTGGGTCTGATGCAGACCGAGTACATCTATCCCCGGCTGGGCGATCGCAGCACGCCCAAGGAGTGGGAGGAGCGCGGCCGGCCCGATCTGATCGCCGCGGCCACCCGACGCAAGCACGAGATGCTGGCCGCCGCACCGATGCCGCTGATCGACCCGGCGACGGAACGGCGCCTGCGCGAGAGGTTTCCGCTCCGCCTCTGACCCTGCGGACAACGGTTCGGCCCGACAGCCACGCGAACCGGCGGCGGTTAATCGCATCTCAACCAATCTGCCGGCATCAATGGTTCCGGCCGGCAGGAATGCGGCGATCCAGTGCGCGAGAGGCCCGCGGTGCTCGAACAGGATGTTCAGGACGATCTCAACTCCTCGGATGCAGGGGATGGCGTGCTGCGCAGGAAGATCAGCGGCGCGCGGGTCAGCCGCCCGCCGATCCCGCGGATCGAGGAGATCGGCGAGGATTTCGCCAAGCTGCTCGACGACCGGCTGCGGCGCTATCTCGTCACCATCACCAGCACCATCATCCTCGGCTGCGAGGTCAAGAAGCTCGCCCGGGTGCTGGAGGCGATCGAGGTTCCCGCCATGCTGGGCGTGATCGAGGTACGGGGCGCGCCGGTTTCGGCACTGGTCAACATCTCCAACGATCTGCTCTATCACATCGTCGATCTGCGCCTGGGCGGCGACAGTGAGGTCTCGCCGGTGCCCGCGGCGCGCTCGATCACCGTACTCGACTGCGCGCTCTGCGCCAGCTTCGTGGAGGTGATGCTCGATGCGTTTGCCGAGGCGTTGTCGGTCAATCTGGGCATTCCCGGCATCCAGCCGATGACCTTCTCGAAATTCGAGCAGCATGTGAACATGGCCCGCATCGCGCCGGAAAACGCCGATGTGCTGGTGATCAATGCCAGTCTCGATATCGGCGAGGCGGCGCGATCGGGCGAGTTCGATCTGATCATCCCGCTCTCGGCGCTCGACACGTTCAAGGCCGCCTCCAGCCGGCAGCCCAAGCTGTCCAGCAAGGCGACCGACGATCTGTGGTCGCAACGCATGGTGCAGGCCGCGGCCGAGGCGCCGGTGCGCATGTCGGCGATCATTCACCGGCTGCATCTCGACATCGCCGCGATCGAGGCCTGGAAGCCCGGCGAGGTGCTGCCCATACCCGGCTCGGCACGCGAGCGGGTGGAGCTGGTCATTCCCGGCCAGGAGGCGACGCCGCTGGCGACCGGCCGGCTCGGCGCGATGGAGGAGATGAAGGCGGTCAAGCTGACCCAGCCGCCGCATGAGGAATTGCGGGCCGCGCTGGCCCGCGTGATAAGGCTGGGCTGACCGGAGCCCCGGTGCCCGCCGGGGGAAGGGACTCCGACGATCCGTTCCCGGCCGGCCGCGGCACGACTCGCACCTCCGCCCCGCTCGCCGTTGCCCCGGTCACAAGGCGCCATCCCGGCCGATGGCGGCCGATCGCCCCGCCGTCTCCGGCACGGGCTGTTCATTTGGTCCTGACTGTGCTGTCTGTTCCTTCCAGACCCGATGGAAAGCAACGCGCCGGCCAGAAGGAACCGATGATGATCCCCACCGCCGAGGCCGGCCGGTCGATCCTGCGCGAGACGCTGCGGTCCGGGCGCTTTTGCATCACCGCCGAGCTGACCCCGCCGGTCTCCACCGATCCGGCGGTCCTGCTGGCGGCGGTGCGGCCGCTGCAGGGCGCGGTGCATGCCGTCAACCTGACCGACGGACCGGGCGCCAATCCGCGCATGTCCTCGATTGCCGCCGCGGCGCTGCTGCTGCGTTCCGGCATCGAGCCCGTGGTGCAGATGGCCTGCCGCGACCGCAACCGGCTGGGCCTGCAGGGCGATGCGATCGGCGCGGCGGCGCTCGGCATCCGCAATGTCCTCGTCCTGCGCGGTGACGATCCGGCCCGCGGCAGCCAGCCCGGGGCGAAACCGGTCTTCGATCTCGACACGCGCGGCCTGCTCGCCACCCTTGCGGCTATCCGCGATGAGGGGACGC
>RFIR01000529.1 GCA_003695135.1 Alphaproteobacteria bacterium
CCCGAGAACCGCAAGCGTGCCCAGACCTTTCGATAGCCCTCGCCATGAAAGGGGCTCTCCTCCAGGAGCTCACGGATCCGGTTGGCACGCCGGAAGCGGCACGCAATGGCGTCCTCGGATTGCGAGGCATGGGGCAGCCGATGGCTATGCCGGCACAGGAAGCGCCGCCCTGCGCCGTAGAGCTTCGCCACCCTCCGGCCGCAGCGCGGGCAGGCAATCCAGCGACGGTGGCCGCCGGGATTGCAGGGCGTCCATGTGATCGGCACGAACGCGCACACCTCCTCCGGCGGGTCACCGCACGCGCGCCAGGTGTCGCTCAGGACAAGGCCATCGATCCGCGCGACATGGCGTATCGAACCGCTGGCCTGGCCGTTCCGGGTCCAGCTCGAGACCGCAAACACGCCGGGCTTAAGGCGACCCGGCCTGCTCAGCACTTCACGCCGGACCTCGCCAGCAAGCCGAAACGCACAACTCCCGCTCGGTTTGCACGACACCATCCGTAACACTGGCTGTCGCCTTTTCCCGTAAACCTGGGTGTCGCTCGACTGCTGTAAGCGAAGAACTCATGCCGGCGGTCGGTCTGGATTCGTTGGATTGAGAACGGCATCTACTCGACGACTTGATCCAGGAAGGCGAGCCTTAACCCGCACTATTCACCAGGAGAGCACCTCGGGTGGCGGTGATAGATCAAGTCTATGATCTAGTGTAGAGAATAGTTCTTCATACGGCCCTCTCACCGGACAGAGAATGCCAGCGCTACCATGACCGATCCTGTCCAGATTTCGTTCTCGTTTCCAGCCGTTCGGCCCAAGAAGGTCACCGCCGCGTTAGACGGTGGCGCGATCACGTCGGATGCCGGCATTCTGCTGCTTGCCCAGGCCGAGCGGCGGCTTGGGATCGTGGACCGGCTCGCCGCTCTGATCCCGGACGGGAGCGACCGTCGCATGTGCTGCTCAGCGTCTCGGACATCCTGCGGGCGCGGGTGCTGGCCATTCCGGCGGGGTGCGAAGACGCCGATGACCTTGATGTTCTGAGGCAGGGGTCGGCCATCATGATGGCGCTCGGGAAAGCCCACGGAGAGCCGATCGGCCTGGTGAACCAGCCGACGACGTCGCGGTGGGAAGACACGCCGGAACTGCGCACGCCGAGCCGCGAACCAGATGCGCCTGATGCTGCACACCGCCGCCCGCTGGCTGCTCTGGACAGTTCGGCAGGCGATCCCCGAAAAGACGTCGATGAAACGGGCCGGGTTCACCAACCTGCCGACCCGCCTCGTCAAGATCTGCGCCCGCATCATCGAGACCGCAACCCGCATTCGCGTCGCCCCGGTCTCCGCCCGTCCGGCCAAGGTGCCGGCTGACACGTCGGGCGGTATCCAGGGCACAATCGACGCAAGCACCCACCGACATGCCGCGCAGGTAGTTTCCGGTGACGTAGAGCCCTGGCACGTCGCACAGGGTCTGCTCCAGACGTTCGACCAGCCGCGAATGACCGGGCTCGAATTGCGGCAGGCCTATGGGCCATTGCCGGACCCGCGCCACGACCGGCTTGCCGACAGCGCCCGCCAGATCTGAAAGTTCTCCGCGCACGATATCGATCAGGGTTCGTGCCGGCAGACGCGCATGATCCGGGGCACGGGCGCCGCCGACATAGGCGGCGATCGCCACATGGTTCGCCGGTGCGCGTCCCGCAAACATCGTCGGGCAGAACAGCCCGCCATTGACGATCCGCCCTTCGCAGCCGGGTGTCAGATATCCCAGCCCGTCGAGTGGATGCGCCACCTGGTCGCGCCGATAGCCAAGAAAGACGACCGCAAGCGACGGGGCAGCCATGCGCCCGCATTCGTCGGCCCCGCCGGGTTCGAGTTGGGTCAGAATCTGCGCCGCGACGTGGGGCTGCGTGGCAATGACCACGGCTCTGGCGCGGATGCTCCCCCGCTCGCCGGCGTCTATCGTGAAGCCGTGCGGCGTTCGCGCCATCCGGCGCACCGTGATACCGGTCCTAAGCGAATGTCCGAGCCGCAGCGCCAGCGCGCGCGGCAGCGTACCGATGCCCTCGCGCCATGACGAGAGCTGGCGCGCCGGCATCCGGCCGCCGCTCAGCCGCGCGCGCAGAACGGCCCGGATGACCGAGCCGTGCGCGCGCTCCATGGCCGCCAGGGCCGGCATCACGAAGCCGAGCTCTGTGCGCCGGGCGTCGCCTGCGAACATGCCGGCAACCAGCGAGTCAAGCACACGCTCAGTGAATTCGATGCCGAACCGGCGCGTGCCGAATTCGGCGACGGTTTCCTCGGCGTCCGGATCACCGCGAGGCTGCCAAAGCTCGGCCGCGATGCGCGCGCGCCCGGCGAACGACAGATAGCCGGAGGTCAGGAAGGACAAGGGGTGAAGACCCAGGCCCTCCAGCCGCCCGTCCTTCGTCAGGTAGCGTTTGCGGACACCGGCGCCCAGATCGGTGCGCAGCTTCTGCAGGCCGAGGCTGTCGGTCAGATCCGCGATGCCGGTCATGCCGTGATTGACCGTGCTGGGGCCATGTTCCATCAGGAATCCGTCGATGCGCTCCGATATCGCATTGCCGCCCGGGCGCACCTGCCGTTCGAGGACCAGAACGCTGTGCCCTGCCGCGCGCAGCGCATGGGCGGTGGTCAGGCCCGACACGCCGCCGCCGACTATGACCGTGTCAACCTCGGTCACGGCTCTTCTCCGCCGCCTTGACGAAATCCGCGATATCCGTCGGACCCGGACGCTTGTCGCCAAGGCGCCGGCGCGCGAGCGTCTCCAGGTGCTCGGCGGTCACGGCGGCGCAGCCGATTGTGCGCGCATGCTCCTCGGCGCGCTGGCGCACGAAACGGCGCACGAAGGGGGGCACGCGGTCCAGCCGGGCCTGCGCCTGTGTCGTCCAGGCGATGGGATGCGCGGTCGGTGCTGCCGCCGAAACCCTTGCCCCGCCGCGGGGCTGGTAGGCGCAGAGCGTATCCTCGCCCATCAGATCGCCGGTCGCCGCGAAGGGGCGCGCGCGACAGCCGCCGCAAACCCGGCATATTCGCAAACGCCGCAGCGGCCGGTCAGCTGCGGCGCGCGCAGCTGCGCGAAGACCGGCGCGTCGCGCCAGATCTCGGCAAAGCTGCGGCTGCGGACCGACCCGACGTAAAGCTCGATATAGGGGCACGGCGTGACCTCGCCTTCCGGCGTCACCCGGGCATAGCGCGTGCCCGCCAGGCAGCTGCCCGCCTCGTAGCCCTGGGCCATGGTGATCGGCCAGTCGGGATCGAGTTCCAGCGCCATGCGCTTGAAATGTGGCGCGCATTTCGCCCGGATCATGATGTCTTCCGCATCGTGCACCCTGCGGGTCAGGTGGCGCAGCGCGCGGTCATAGCCATCGCGGCTGATGTTGCTGACATGGCGCCCGCGCCCGGTGCAGACCAGAAAGAACACGTTCAGCGCGACCGCGCCGCAGGACCGCGCAAAGTCGATCATCGCGTCAAGCTCATGGGCGGTGTCGTCGGTGATCGTGAAATGGATCTGCAGCGCCAGTCCGGCGTGGCGGCAGGCGTCGATGCCCGCCATCGTCCGGGCAAAGGCGCCGGGCAGGCCGCGAAAGGCGTCGTGCCGGTCGGGGTCGAGCGAATCGACGCTGATCCCAACCCCAAGCACGCCGGCCTCCTGCAGGGCGGCCACGCGCCGTTCGGTCAGCGCCATGCCGTTGGTGCCCAGCACCATCATCAGCCCCAGCGCGCTGCCATGGCGCACGATTGCCTCGATGTCCTTGCGCAATAGCGGCTCGCCGCCGGTCAGCACCAGCATCGTCTCGTTGCTGAGCCCGGCGATGTCGTCGACCAGCGCACAGACCTCGGCGGTGCTCAACTCGTCCGGCGCCTCGGTCAGCCTTTCGCCCGCATCCATGTAGCAATGGGCGCAGTTCAAATTGCAGCGCCGGGTCAGGTTGAGGGCAACGACGTGGGGCGACGGGATCTGCATCTGCCTAGCCGCCACCCGGTTCGGGGTGTCCCCCGCGCGCCATCGCCCCGGCCATCGCCTGTTTCGAAGCGGCGATGCCCGCCCTCACATCCTCGCTGGTGATCTCGTCCCGCTCCCCCGCGGCCGCATCCTCGATCCTCTGCCTCACCCGCTCGCGCATCATCTCGGGCACCCGCGCCAGCCGCGCCAAGGCCGCCGCACTCCAGCGCGGAGCGGGCTCCGCGCCGCCGATGAAGGGGCGAACGTGGGCCTCTGTCACCATCGCGGCCCCGTCGCGCCGGGCGCGTTTTTCGGCCCTGAGCCGCACCGAGGCCGTCGCCGAGGCATCGCCCGCCGAGGCTGCGAGCCGGGATGCCTCCTCGTTCCAGCCGATGTCCTCGTCGGGCGCCTCGTGCCTGCCGCCGAAATGCGGGCAAAGCCTGGCCGTCGCCTCGTCGATCAGAGCGCAGGTGATGGCGGTATGCCCGCTTTCCTGGGCAAAGCGCTGCACCGCCAGCCGCACCATGCCCCGCGCCATGTCCGGCACGCGGGTCAGCTTGGCCTCGGCCTCGGCGGTCCAGCGGATTGTCTCTTCGGCCAGCGCATCCAGGGGTGGCACGAAGGCGCCGGCACCCAGCCAGACGTGGCAAGGCGCGCCGCGCAGCAGATTCTCGGCATTGCCGCCGATGTCCAGTTCGGGATCGGCATGGATCCCGGTGCGTCCGATCAGCAGAAGGCTCGCGCCATGCTCGGCGAGGTAATCGGCGATGGCGCGGTAGGGTTTGCCTTCCAGCAGGGCGCAGACCACCTCGACGCCATCCTCGGCGGCGATCCGTTCGGCCAGCGCCAGGTGCGAGCGGTAGATCCTGGCCAGCCCGTCGTCGATGATCTCCTCGTGCAGCTTCTCCTGTTCCCTGAAGCGAAACACCTTGCCGGCCTCGTCGCTTAGCACCCCGGCGATGCGGTTGAAGGCGACATAGTGGAAATAGGGGTCGTAGGCCGCCACGACATGCACCGGTGCCGCCAGCGCCCGCCCCAGCCGCAGCGCGGTCTTCAGCGCGCCGAAGCCGCGGGGCGAGCCGTCGACCGCGGCCACCAGCGGGCCGTCACCGAGGGCGCGGGACGGGTCGCGGATCATCAGCAGGTCGATCGGGCAGCGGCGCGCCACCCGTTCGCAGACCGTGCCGATGCCGCCGCCGGGGATTGCGCCCAGCCCCAGCGCGCCGAGCGCCAGCAGATCGAACCCGCCGACCGCTGCCGCCTCGACGATCCGGCGGTAGTTCTTGCCCTCGGGGCTGAGCCGGCGATAGGCGATCCCGACGGCTTCGCAACTCGCGCCGGCGGCGTCGTGGTAGCTGTCGGATATGATGCCGAGGCCGCGGGTGATCAGGCTGTCATGCACGGCGCGTTGGTGTTCGATCCCGTCCTCGGTGCGGTAGCGTTCCGGCAGGCCGCCCTCCATCTGCCTGAACCGGCGGTCGTGCAGGCGCGCCGCATAGGCGTGGATGCCGGTGATTTCGCCACCGGCCCCGCCCGCCAGCCGCAGCGCCTCGGTCAGCGCGCGATTGGCATGGTCCGAGGCGTCGAGCGCCACGAGGATTTGCCGCGGCAGGCGCTCGGAGTCCGTTGCCGGCGAAGCGCCGAGGCTTTCAGCCTTGTCCTTCATCCCCGCCACTCCTCTTGCCTTGGGCCCTTCGTTTCAGGACGCGCAGGCCGCCGAGCTGTGCCGCCAGCACGCCTGCCGCGGCAACAATCGGCGCCCAGTAAATCGCGTTGCCCACCGGTCGTTCGAGGCTGACGAAATACCATGTCGACACCGCCTTTTCGCCACCGCGTTCCGCCCGCGCGCCATCCCACAAGGCGAAGGCCATCGGCAGCGTCATGCCGGGCGCAAAGGTGAAACCGGGTTGTTGCCGGGGCACGGAGATGACGACCCGCCAGCGGCCGTCCGCGGCGGCGGCGGCGGTGCCAGCGCCGTCCTGACCTGAGACCTCGACAGGGGTCAGCGTGCCGAACCCTTCCGCCTGCAGCTTTTCGACCGGTGTGCGGGCCTGAAGGCCGATATCGCTCAGAAGGCTGCCGACCGCGGCAGAGGTCAGGTAGATGCGATCCTCGGCATAGTCGCCAAGTCCGGCAATCTCGCCGGCGGGACGGCCGGAGAACGGATACCAGTCGTCGATCATGTCGGGGTGGCGCTGGGTGACATCGTGGTCGCGGCTGAACTGCCAGTCCGCCTTCCACTGATAAATCGTGACCGGCTTGCCGGGCTCTCCCATGGCGAAATAGGGAATACCGGCCGTCGGATCGGCAGGGAATTCGACCGCCACCGCATCGCGGAAATCCGCGACCCCGGCAAGCTCGGTATTGGCGCGCGGGTCCTCCCACTCGAACAGCAGCGCCAGGCGATCGGCGTCATAGAGCGCGCGCACCGTCACGGCCGTGACTCCGGCCTCGTAAAGCCGTGGCTTGACCACCACCTGCGGCGCCAGCGGCACCGGCAGGACGTCGGCCCCCTCCCAGGCGGCATCATCCGGCGCCTCGGGCACCCGTTCGACCGCCTTTGCCAGCAGCGTCGCCTTTTCCTGCGCCGCGGCGCGCCGCGGCCCGAACGTGACCGCAGCCGCTGCCGCCAGCGGCGCAAGCAGGAAGCCCCGGCGCGGCAAATGGAAATCACCAAGGTTCATGCTCTGCCCCTCCTTTCGACGGGTTCGCCGATCGCTCCGGCCGCCGCGAGGGGACAGGCACCGCAGGCCGAATCATCGACGCGGTCGACCGTGCCCTCATTGACGAACGGATCGGCATGGCCCGGGAGCCCAAGGGCCGACAACTCCTGTACCAGGAAGGCCTCCAGCAGCGCGGCCCAGGCGGCGTAGGGACCCGGTTCTGGCCTGCACCGCAGACGACGGGCGAAGGAAAACGCCCAGAAACCCAGATGATCGGCCAGAAAGCGCTGCTGTACCTTGATGCAGAATTCCACGCGCTCCGGGCCGTGCCCGTCGGCTTCGGCCAGCGCCTGCTTCAGGCACAGGAACTCCATGAATTCCAGCTCGAGGGCGATGTGATCGGGGCGATCGCGCACACCCTCGGCCAGATCCAGCCTGAAGGCGCGGTAGAAGCCGGCGACATCGGCCAGCGTCTGGGTCTTCTCGAAGATATGGGCCTGGCCGTATTCGGCGCCATAGGGCGGACACTCCTTCGACACCGCGTGACCGAAAACCGCCACATGCGCGCGCATCAGCGCGTCATCATCGGCCACCGAGAGGCCACCGCAGGCGGCCGCGTCGGCGTCCAGCCCGAGCTTGCGCAGCGCCGCCTCGGCCAGCGGCCACTGCTGCCCCAGCGCAGCCGCCGCACCGGCGGAGGGATCGCTGAAGGCCATTGCCAGATAGCGGTAGACAGCGGCCCGGACGGCGGCGGCGCCGGGACCGGGCGCGGCAGCGGCTGGAACCCGATCAGATCGAGTTGTAGTGCTTGTCCGGACGCTCATGGCGCGGCTCCTCGACCGTGACGCGGGCAACCTCGCGGCCGTCCTGGCCGTAACCGATTACCGTGTCGTTGAAGATTTCCCAGGTCTTGCCGTCTACCGTTCGCTCGAAGACCTTGTCGCCCTCGATGATCTCGTAGCGGAACACGATGGTCTGGCTGGCGCGGAACAGCTGCAGCACCGCCATGAGTTCGCGCGATGGGAAGCTGTAGGCCTCGATCGCGGCATCGACGCCGGGGCCGAACATCTGCCGCAGATAGGGGCGCGGCGCCCAGCGCGGCGGGATGTAGTAGCCGTTCGGCCCGGTCCCGAACTGCGGATAGAGCGGCAGCGCCACTTTCGCGACCTTGACGAGAAAGTAGAGCGGGTTGGTCCGGTCCTCGACCCATTGACCCCGTTCGTCGACCCGGACCAGCCCCTGCAGGCGGATCTTGCCGACGCAGGCGGCCATGCAGCGCGTCTCCATCGGCTGGCCGCCGGTCAGGGGGTCGGCGCCTTCGATGCGCGGATAGCACGCGATGCACTTCTCGCTGACCCGTGTCGTGGGGCGGAACATCGGCTTTTTGTAGGGGCACTGGGCCACGCATTTGCGGTAGCCTCGGCAGCGCTTCTGGTCGATCAGCACGATGCCGTCCTCGGGCCGCTTGTAGATCGCGCTGCGCGGACAGGCGGCGGGGCAGGCGGGATAGGCGCAGTGATTGCACAGCCGCTGGAGGTAGAAGAACCAGGTGCCGTGCTCGGGCAGGCTGGCCGATTCCATCGTCAGCTTATCGCGCTTGTCCTTCCCCCCGGCCGCCGCGTCTTCGTAGAAGTTCGGCGAGGACCATTCCGGGTCTCTGGGCTCGTAGCCGAGCGCCACCTCTTCGCGTTGCGGCGCCTGGTGGGCGGCCTTAAAAAATGGTAATGCCGTCATAGGTGCCGTAAGGCCGCTCGGCATCCTCGCCGTCGCCGGCCGTCCATGCCGGGTTCCTGCCGGCCGCCTGATGCGCCTCGTCGAGCATCTTCAGCAGCTTGACGTCCCAGGATTGTGGATAGCCGCCGAATGGTTTGGTCTCGACGTTGTTCCACCACATGTATTCCTGCCCCTTTGAAAAGGTTCAGGTCGACTTGCAGGCCATCGTGCAGGTCTGGCAGGCGATGCAGCGGTTGATGTTGAAGACGAAGGCAAACTGCCGATCGGGATGCGCCTCTGCATGTGGATAGTACATGTTCCGGCCAAGCTGCCAGTCGAAGACGTCAGGCATCGCCGGCCCCTCCCTCTTTCTTGCGCGACACAGGGCGCCAGGAGGCGCCGGCGCGTGCGATCAGCGCGCGCACATGCGCCTCGCCGCAGTCGAGATAGATCCGATGCGTGGCCATGAACCGCGGATACGTGAACAGCGTCATCAGCTGCCGCTCCGACCAGCCCATCAGCAGGAACTCCTCGATCACGCATTCCGCCATCAGGTCGGGATCGCCGTCCGGAAGGGCGACCGCCACGAATTCCATCGGGTCGTCTTCTGCTGCCGGTTTCATCAGCCCTTCTCCACCCTGGTCAGCTCGCCGGCCAGGTACCGTGCCATCGCCGCGTCCTCGTGGCCCGGCGTGAATCCGGCCTCGACCGGCGCCCAGTCGCCTTCGCCATTGAGCCCGCCGGGCTCGGCCCGCTCGATCCTGACCAGCGTTTCCTTGGGCACGGTGTTGACGGCGTGGTTGTCCACGGCGAAGCCGAAGACGAAGCCCATGGCGCCCGTCTGCTTGTGAAACAGGCTGTCGGTCTGGTGCATGATCGGCGCCCAGCCGCGGGTGATGCTCTGGTGGCTGCCGTAGCGGAAATTCGACTGGCAGCCGGTATCGGCGGCCAGCGCGCGCCCGTCCTCGCGGCCTTCATGCGCCTTGACCGTGCGCTCGGACGCGATCCAGGCAGAGTGCTTGGTCATTACCACGTTGTAGGGATAGGCCGGGTTGTACTTGACCCGGGTCAGAAGACGGAACGCCTTGTGCCGGTCGGGACTGTCTTGCCAGTTCACGAACGGCCGGTCGGCGGGGTTGGCATCGACATAGATGTAGTCGCCATCCTCGATGCCCATGTCCCTGGCGGCATCCGGGTTCATGTGTACCTGCCAGTCACCGACGCCGGGCTGCCGGCGATCGGGGCGGTAGGGATCGCCGAAATTCGTGCTCCAGATCCAGTTCCAGTCCACCGTTGCCCAGGACGAATGGGTGGTGTGCCGGCTCTTGGGTGTCATCGCATAGAAGGTGAAACCATCGCGCCAGAGCGGGTTCTTCGTCGCCTTCACCTGCGCCAAGGGCAATTTGTTGTTGGCGACGGCGCACAGGTCGGCATCCAGCAGATCGGCCTGCAGCATCTGCGGCGTGACGCCGTAGTTCTGCGGCCGGATGTAGGGGCTGGACGAGACGATGACATTGGGCAGGTATGGCGTCGCGTCGGGCGCCTCGCGATGCACGATCAGGTTCTCGACGTACTCGATCGCCTCGGGGATGTCGCAATAGGCGTTGAGCCGCCCGGTATCGGTGTAGAACGGGATGTCGTCATGCACCTGTTCATAGAACGGAACCCGCGGGTAGGTGCGGAACAGCATCAGCGCCGCGCCGGGTTCGCCGTATTTGCCGGCCATGATGTCCGCGACCTTGTAGCCCTTGGTGGTGGTCGAGCTGTCGAGCACCCGCTGCAGCCAGACCCTGCTCTTGCCCTCCAGCACGAATTTCCAGTGATTGCGGAAGCGTTCGTCGCCGGTCAGCTCGGTCAGCTTCTCCGACACCAGGGCGAAGATCATGCCGTCGTCCTTGCTGTCGTAGAGCGGCCTGAGGCCGCCGCCGCCCCAGATCTGCAGGAACAACGGGTTGGAACAGGACGCGCCGCATTCGAGGTCCTGAAACTCCATCCAGGAATTCGCCGGAAGGATCACGTCGGCGTATTCCGCCGATCCGGTCCATTCGACCTGCTGATCGACGATCAGGTCGATCTTCGGGTTGACGTTGGTGATCAGGTGATAGGCCCACTTGGCCTGATTGATCAGGTTGGCGTTGCAGTACCAGATCGCCTTGGTCGGCGAGGGCAGATGCGTATGGCCGGTGAAGACCTTGCGGCCCGCACCGGGGGTCCCGACGATCATCGGCCGGTCGCCGAAGCCCCAATAGCTCATCTCTTCGCCGTGCATCAGCTCGCGCAGGTTCTCGCGGCCGATCGTGGCGTCCTCGTCCAGCACCTGGTTGAACGGGTCCTCCCTGACCCAGGCGCCGGCACCAGGCCCCGACCAGGGCGAGGCCTGCATCAGCGCGCCTTTGTAGTTGCCGGCCCAGGTATGGGCGCCGCTGCCGGGAACGCCGATCGAACCGATCAGCATCAGCGGCAGCATCGTCGCGCGATTGTGCAGGGTGGCGTGGTAGTAGTGGTTGATACCCTCGCCGTAATGGATCGCCACCGGATAGGCCTCGCGCGGCTTGCCCTTGAAATCGGGATCCCAGAAGCGGCGGCCGAAATCCTCGACCATCCGTTCGAGCAGATCCTCGGGCGCGCCGGTGATCTCGGCGGTGGTGGCCAGATCGTAATCGGAGAGATGTTCGCGGTACATCGACCAGACCGTCATCGCCTCGACCTCGCTGCCGTCGGCCAGCGCGAGGCGCCCCTTCCAGTCCAGCGCCGGATCGATGCCCGCCTCGGCTCTGTGGCGACCGACGTCGTCGCGGCTGATGGGCTGCGGCGTGCCCGAGTTCTGATCGTGCACCAGGAAATCACCCAGCCGCCTGCGCTGTTCGGCGGTCATGCCCTGAATCCTGAAACTCGGGCCGGCGCTGATGTCCTTGTCGACATACCCGGCGATCACCTCATGCGGCTTCAGCCGCTTCAGCGAGTCGGTGCGAACAAGCGTCGGGAAATCGGTGAACTGCTTGACGAAATCGGCGTCATACCAGCCGCGTTCCATCAACTCGCGCGTCGCATAGAGGAAGATCGAGGTATCCGACAGGCCCGGGCGTACCGAGATCCAGTAGTCCGCCTTGGTGGCCGAGGGGCTGTATTCCGGCGCGATCACCACGCTGCGGGCGCCGCGCTCCATCAGCTCGGTCAGCCAGTGGGCGTCGGGCATCTTGTTCTCGATCAGGTTCTTGCCGACCTGAACGATGAACTTGGTGAAGCGTATGTCGTTGAGGTCGATATCCGAGGTCTGCAGCCCGTGCACGAAGGGCTGGCCCGGCGCCTGATCGCCGCGCCAGGTGTATTCCGACCATTCCCGCCCGCCCTTGGCCTCGTCGGGGCCGACACCGCGCACATGGGCGTCGAGCAGCCCGAGAAGGTTGCACATGCGGAACAGGCCGAACTTGCCGATCACGCCGTGGATCGGCAGCGAGCTTCCCAGCTTGATGGTTCGCGTGCCGGCGCCTTCCCAATGCGCAAGCATTTCCTCGGGATAGCCGTCCTTGTCGATCAGCCGGGCGCGGCCTTCCTCACCGCTGTAGGTTTCGGAAATCGCCATCAATCCCTTGGCCAGATAGCGTGTCGCCTCGTCCCAGCTCAGCCGGGTCAAGGTATCGCTGCCGCGGCTGTCGAACCTGTAGGTGGTGCGCAGCTCGGGATTGTCCGACAGCGACGGAAACCCGGCATCGGCCCAGGCTTTCCAGCCGTCGCGGATCATCGGCCCCTTGGCGCGGTAGGGCCCGTAGACGCGGCGAGCCGGATTCACATTTCAAGTGCGACACCGAGTTTTTGAGCGAAAGCCTCGATCGGCGTCTGGAAGCCGAGGCATTTTCGCGGTGTTGAGTTGAGCGTCCAGA
>RFIR01000530.1 GCA_003695135.1 Alphaproteobacteria bacterium
CAGATCCGCGGCTGGGGTCTGGCGGGGCTGGAACGGGCGCTGCGCATCCTGATGCAAACGGATCTGACGCTGCGCTCGGGCTCGGCCGCCCCGCCCGAGGCGCTGGTCTCGCGCGCGCTGATCGGCATCGCCCGGCTGCGCCAGGGCGCGGGGTGAGGGGACATGAAGCAAACTGACGCGTTTTCTCGAAGAGCCGGGTGCAGGCTCACATCTCGGGCGCACAAGTTTCGAGAGTGATCGGATCCGCGCATGTATAAAGACTCCTGCAAAACACCGGCATGAATGCAAAGCACCGAATCGGCCCGGTTTCCGGTCATCATGATCGCGCGCGCGTAAAGTAATTAGAAAATAATTCCCCAATCAATATTTAACAATCAACAGTGAAAATAATCACAACATGATCGGCGCCGCATTTCGCGGCCCCCGCGCGCAACGCCGGGGTCTGGTCGGCCGAGTTTCGCGGTGGTTGCATTCATGGCATGCCGTCGCAACGCGGCGGGGAGACGCTCAACGGTGCGCAATGAATGCGCACCCTACAGCGATGCACACGCATGCCATGTCCCGACATGACCTGGTCTCGCATGCCCTCGCGCGGGGGATGACCGCAAATCTCGAGGCACGCGACGGAATGAAGCAAGGGCGACACGCGCTGCGATTCGGGTGTAGTCTCTCCGTTCCGTAACCTTGGCGTGCATCGCGCACGCCGGACAGTTCATAGGAGGAAGGCGATGATTCCGGTCGATGGGGCATTCATTCTGGCAGTGGCGCCGCGATTTTCGGGGAAATACGCGGCGGCGCAGGCGCGGATCGTCAGCGCGATCTCGTCCGATTTCGCGCCGACGCTCGACAGCTACGACATCAACACCCGCCTGCGCATCGCCCATTTCATGGGGCAGGTGACGCATGAATGCGCGGGATTTCGCACCACCGAGGAATTCGCCTCCGGCGCGGCCTATGAGGGGCGGCAGGATCTCGGCAACACCCAGCCAGGCGACGGGCGGCGCTACAAGGGCCGCGGGCTGATCCAGCTGACCGGGCGCTTCAACTACCGCAAGATCGGCGAAGCGCTGGGCCTGCCGCTGGAAGACGAGCCGGAGCTGGCGGCTGAGCCGCTCACCTCGCTGAAGATCGCCTGCGAGTACTGGAAGAGCCGGTCGATCAACGATCCGGCCGATCGCGACGACCTGCTGGAAGTCACGCGGCGGGTCAATGGCGGGCTGCGCGGGCTGGAGGACCGGCGCAACTATCTGCGCCGTGCCAAGACCGAGCTGGCCGCCATCGAGGGCATCGTGCTGGGCGCGGCGCAGGGCGGGGCCACCATCATCCTGCGCCGCGGCAGCTTCGGCCCGGCGGTGGGCGAGGCGCAGACGCTGTTGAACGCCAAGGGCTTTCAGCTGACGGTGGACAATGATTTCGGCCCGGCGACCGAGCTTGCGGTGGTGGAGTTCCAGAAGCGCGCCGGGCTGACCGCCGACGGCATCATCGGCAAGAACACCTGGGCCGCGCTGCGGGGCTGAGCCCAAGGCTCGATGACAGGAACCTGCTCCACGCGGGCGTCAGCCCGGGCAGCGCCCGCCCCCCAGGCGGGCGCATTCGCGCCCACCCGGGCGGTCGCATGCCCTCGCGTTGGGAGCGGGAGTGAATCGGAATGAACGGGACATGCTCCAAGGCTGCGTCGGCCGGCCGGCGGCTCAGTTCCGCCCCGTCTCCAGCAGACGCCGCGCGATCACCTGGGCCTGGATTTCGGCGGCGCCCTCGAAGATGTTGAGGATACGCGCATCGCACAGCACGCGGCTGATCGGGTATTCCAGCGCGAAGCCGTTGCCGCCATGGATCTGCAGCGCATTATCGGCCGCCGCCCATGCCACGCGCGCGCCCAAGAGCTTGGCCATGCCCGCCTGCAGGTCGCAGCGCCGCCCGCCATCCTTCTCGCGCGCGGCGAAATAGCTCAGCTGCCGGGCGATCATGATCTCCACCGCCATCATCGCCAGCTTGCCATGGACGCGGGGGAAGGCGACGATCGGCTTGCCGAACTGATGCCGCTCGCAGGCGTATTGCAGCCCGAGCTCCAGCGCGCATTGCGCCACGCCGATGGCGCGCGCCGCGGTCTGGATGCGCGCCGATTCGAAGGTCTGCATCAGCTGGCGGAAGCCCTGGCCCTCCACCCCGCCCAAGAGCCCCTCCGCCGGCACAGCGAAGCCGTCGAAGCCCAGCTCGTATTCCTTCATGCCGCGATAGCCCAGCACGCCGATCTCGCCCCCGGTCATGCCCGGCGCCGGGAAGGGGTCGTCCTCGGTCCCGCGCGGCTTCTCGGCCAGGAACATCGACAGCCCGGCATAGTTGTCGGTGTCGGGATCAGTGCGCGCGAGCAGCGTCATCATGTCGGCGCGCGCGGCATGGGTGATCCAGGTCTTGTTGCCGGTGATGCGCCAGACATCGCCGTCGCGCACCGCGCGGGTGCGCAGGCTGCCGAGATCGGAGCCGGTATTGGGCTCGGTGAATACCGCCGTCGGCAGCACCTCGGCGCTGGCGATGCGCGGCAGCCAGTGCCGCTTCTGCGCCGGCGTCCCACCCGACAGGATCAGTTCCGCAGCGATCTCCGACCGGGTGCCGAGCGAGCCGACGCCGATATAGCCGCGGCTGAGCTCCTCGGAGACCACGCACATGGCGAGCTTGCCCAGCCCGGCACCGCCGAACTCCTCCGGAATGGTCAGACCGAACACGCCCAGCGCGCCCATCTCCTCGATGATGTCCAGCGGGATCAGCTCGTCGCGCAGATGCCAGCCATGCGCATGGGGCAGCACCCGCTCATTGGCAAAACGGCGGAACTGGTCGCGGATCATCTCCATCTCGTCGTCGAGCCCGGTTGCACCGACGCTGGCTGCGCCTTCCTGCGCCTGCATGAGCCGGACGAGCCGGGCGCGCGCGGCATCGGTGTTGCCGGCCTGGGTCAGCGCCATGACCGCCGGGTGCATCAGCGCGCGCTGATCCTCCTGGCCCAGCCCGATATCCTGCAGGCGCGCGATCTCGCCCTGGCTCATCGGGATGCCGCCATGGATCTGCCAGAGATACTCGCCGAAGCCGATCTGCAGGATCAGCGCCTCGGTCTCGCCGAAGCGGCCCGCGTCCTGCAGCGCATGCGCCCAGCTGTTCAGCTGGCGCAGCGCCTCGACATAGGTCGCCAGCCAGGACAGGGCGTGGGCGGCGGACTGCTCGGCTTCCAGCGCCGCGCCGGAGACCCGCGCCCCGGCCGAAACCCGCTCCCGCAGCCGCCGTGTCGCGGTTTCCAGCACGGCCTCGGCGGCCGGCAGCGCGTCGGCACAGAGATCGGTCAGATCGGGCAGCAGGGTCCCGGACGGGGCGATCTGCGCGGCTTGCGGCATCGGGATCCTCCGGCGGTGCAACACGATGGTGCGCCGCAGCGAAATCGCTGCGGCCGCGGCAACCTAGAAACCCGGCCCGGGCAGGTCAATCGGCGGATTTGTCGCCCGCCGCCGGGACATGGCCGGCGGCGGAACGCATCGTCAGATCCAGCCCAGCACCCGCAGGCCCAGCGCCAGCGTGGACAGGGCCGCCAGTGCGAAGGCCAGCGTGCGCAGCACCGGGATGCCCAGCGCATAGATGACGTAATGCGCGATCAGCCCGATGAAGTAGGTCAGCGCCAGAATGCCGGGATAGCTGTCATCCGGCATGCGGATCGCGGCGAGGATTGCCAGCGGGGCGAAGGCGACGAAGCTTTCCACCCCCACGGCATGGGCGGCCTTGGCCCGCACCGCCCAGGGCGATTGCGGCCTGGCGTCGGGGCTGGGATTGGCGAGCGCCCCCATCAGCCCGCGCACCGCGATGCGGTCGAGGATGTAGGGCAGCCAGGCGATGGCGAGCCAGGTGCCCGAAAGCGCGGTGTAGAAGACCAGATCGGTCATTGCGGCCACTGTAGCGGTCTCGTTCATTGCGGTTTCTCCCTCGCATGTCGGTGGGTGTTGATGGTATCGGCAGATCGCCCGGTTTCCCATAGCCATTGCGCGATCGCGGATGCGGCGGGCGTGGAGGTATGACAGGCATGGACGCTCTCGCCGCCGAATATGGCTGGCCGAGCATCGCCGCCGCCTTTGCGGTGATGGCGCTTGCCGGCTTCACCAAGGGCGCGGTCGGCTTCGCGCTGCCGACGGTGGCGATCTCGGGCATCGGCTCGATCCTGCCCGCGCCGCTGGCGATTGCCACGCTGATCCTGCCGGCGCTGGCCAGCAATCTGTGGCAGGCGCTGCGCCAGGGGCTGGGCGAGGCACGCTCGAGCCTCCTGCGCTACTGGCGGCTCAACGCGGCGCTGACGATCACCATCCTGCTTGCCGCCCAGCTGGTGCCGATCCTGCCCGAACGGGTGCTGTTCCTGATCCTCGGCGTGGCGGTGAGCGGCTTTTCGCTGATCCAGCTTCTCGGCTGGCACCCGCGCGATCCGGGGCCGGATGGCCGCGTCGAGGCGGGGGTCGGCGTGCTGTCAGGGTTCTTCGGCGGGCTGTCGGGCTCCTGGGGCGCGCCGATCATCCTCTATCTGCTGGCGCGCAAGGTCGACAAGCGGGACATGGTCCGGGTGCAGGGCATCGCCTATCTGGCCGCCTCGGTCATGCTGACGCTGGCGCATCTGCGCTCCGGCCTGCTCGGCGCGGAAACCATCGGGCTGAGCCTGTGGATGCTGGTGCCGGCGCTGGCCGGCATGTGGCTGGGGCTGAGGCTGCAGGACCGCATGGCCCAGGCGCGGTTTCGCACCGCGACGCGGGTCGTGCTGGTGCTGGCCGGGCTCAACCTGCTGCGGCGCGGGCTGACGGGGTAGGGGGGTGTTTCGCCCAGTCTGTTTCACCCGCCCGGGCGTCAGCC
>RFIR01000531.1 GCA_003695135.1 Alphaproteobacteria bacterium
CTACGAGGTCGCCGGCGCGCTGCGCGACGAGATCGCGGCGGCACGCCGCAACAGCTGGCTGCTGGTCGCCGGCATCACGCTCGCCACCGGCATCCTGCTGGTCGGCATCGTCGGCGCCGGCAGCCGTACCATCCAGCGTCAGCAATTGCAGCTGCGCGCCCAGATCGCCGAACAGCAGCGTCTGGCGCGGGCCAATCGCGAATTGCGGCTGAAGGTGCAGCGCGCCTCGGCCGGCGCGGCGGAGACCAACGAGCGCTATCTGGGCCGCATCGGCGCCGATCTGCATGACGGGCCGGTACAGCTCCTCTCGCTCGCCGCGCTCAGGCTCGATGCGATCGAGACCGAGACCGATGCCGCAAAGCGCAGCGCCGAGATCGCCGATCTGCGCCAGGCGCTGCAGGCGGCGATGCGCGACATCCGGGGCATCAGCCGCGGGCTGGCCCTGCCCGAGCTCGGCGGCAAGTCGCTGCGCGAGGTGATCCGCCGGGCGGTCGATGTGCACATCTCGCTGACCCGCACCGAGGTGGCGCTCGACCTGCCGGCCACCGCGCCGCAACTGCCGCATTCCCAGCTCATCGCCGTCTACCGCTTCGTGCAGGAAGGGCTCTCGAACGCCACCCGCCATGCCGGCGGCAAGGGCATGCGGGTCGAGGCGGAAGTGCTGGAGGACGGGCGCATCCGCGTCAGCGTCTGCGATGCCGGACCCGGCCTGCCGGAGACGCTGGACGACAGCGCCGGGCTCGGCCTGCGCGGGCTGACCGAGCGGATCGAGAGCCTTGGCGGGGATTTTTCGGTCGAGAACCTCGCCGGTGGCGGGGTAAGGATAGCACTGACTCTCGACCCGGATCAGGAGAGCGAAGATGCAAGGCGATGACGAAACCGCAGTGTCAATCGTGCTGGTCGACGATCACCCGCTCTACCGCGACGGGGTGGTGCGCACGTTGAACGAAAGCAGACGGTTTCGGGTGGTGGCCGAGGGCGGAACCGCCGATGAGGCAGTGGAGCTGGTGCGAGCGCACAGACCCGCGCTGGCGCTCGTCGATATCTCCATGCCGGGCAGCGGGATCACCGCAGCCAGGCGCATCTGCGCGGGATTCCCCGGCACCGCCGTGGTGATGCTGACCGCATCGGAGGCCGATGACGACGTGATGGAAGCGCTGAAAGCCGGGGCGCGCGGCTATGTGCTCAAGGGCGTGGGCGGTGCGGAACTGATGCGCATCCTCGACGAGGTCGCCTCGGGCGGGTCCTATGTGCAGCCGGCGCTGGCGGCCCGGCTCCTGACCGCGATGCGCTCGCGCGAGCGCGAGGAGGCGGGCGCGGCCGAGCTGGTCGGCGAGCTGACCAAGCGCGAGGAGGACATCCTCAAGCTGGTCGCGCAGGGCAAGTCGAACAAGGAGGTGGCGCGCGATCTCGACCTGCAGGAAAAGACGGTCAAGCACTACATGACCAACATCCTGCAGAAGCTGCAGGTGCGCAACCGGACGGAGGCCGCGCTGATCGCGCGCGAGGTCTGGGGCAAGCGGGACTGAGACCGGCTGCCCCGACCGCCCCGACCGCCGACCCTTGACCGGCCAGGCGCGCGCGGCGGTGGCGGCCGGGGCCATCCGGTTCGGGCAGCCCGGTGCGGAAAGCGGCCGCGCGCGCGGATGCCCTTGCGATGGAAAACGCCAGATCCTGTCAGCGGGAACAGGCGCCACAAAATTGTGGCGCCATGGGCATTTTCGGTGTTTTTTCCTTTGATTGGGAAATATCGATTGGAAGAGACCCCTGCGAAACTCCGGCGCGACCGGGCATTCCGGGCGAGACGCGTTTCCTGCCAATGTGTACCGCGCGTGCGTAAAGTAATTAGAAAATAATTCCCCAATCAATATTTATCAATAAACGGTGAAAACAAGAAGAGCGCATGTGGCGCCACAATTTCGTGGCGCCCAGGCGATGCGACAGGGTCTGGCCAGCGGAGTTTCGCAGGGGGCTCTTTTAAATACCTTACGCGCGCGCGATCCCCATCCCCATCACGCGCTACGCATCGGGAAGCCGGCGGGTTCTCCTTCACACCAGCAAGACCTCCCCGGCGCTGTGGCGCCCGGACCGGACAGAGGCCGCGCTGATCGCGCGCGAGGTCTGGGGCAGGCCGGAGCGAGGCCCGCTCACTGTCCGATCAGGCTGCGGACACGTTCCCAGTCGGCGGGAATGGCACGGCGTTCCACCACGCGACGGTCCTTCCAGTCGCGCAGCTCGTAGCGCCCGTCGCGCAGCGTCTCGACCCAGCCATCTGCATAGACCACCCGCGCGCCCCTGCGGTCGTATTCGATCTTCGTGCCGTCGGGCAGGGTCTTGCTGCGATAGGACTTGTCGCGGCGTGACGGCCGTCGACGGTCGCGCCGCAGCAGCGTCTCGCGGCTGCGCCGGTCATTGTTGTTGCCGGGCCCGGAATTGTTGTCGTCATCGTCGTGGCTGTTGCCCGGGCCGGAGTTGTCGTCGTCGCGGTTCTTGTCGTCGTCCCGGCTCCTGTCGTCGTCATTGCTGTTGCCGGGGCCGGAATTGTCGTCGTCCCGTCCGCTCTTGTCGTCCCGGCCGCTGTCGTCATCCCGGCCGCTCTTGTCATCGCGGTCGTCGTCCCTGCCACTGCGGTCGTCGCGGTCATCGCGGTCATTGTCCCTGCCGCTGTTGTCGTCGCGATCGCCGCCGGATTTCGCCTGCGCGTCGCCCGGCAGGCCGGCGGCAGCGAGGACAAACCCGCTCACGGCCGCCATCAGCCCCATGCGAAGCAGATCCCGCCTTGCGGGAGAGGGTGATCCGGCTTCGCTGCTCACGGGTTGAACCCCTGTCCGGGCACCGAACGGGTAGGATGGACCGAGCAGAGCCGAATCGCAGCGCATGTGCATCGGACTTTGGTCCGAGTGTTTCGCGGGCCGAAGCCCGTTACTCCGCCTCCGGCGCGCCGGAAGAATGCCGGGCCGGACCGGACCGTCATGGCCCGGATCCCGCAACGGCAATGCCCGGAGGGTCGGGCCCCGAGATGGAGGAAGGATTGACGATCAGGATGATTCTCGCAGGCACCGCGCTCGCGCTCGCTGCCTCGCTCGCCCAGGCTCAGGACGCCCCGCCGCCGCCGAGCCTCGACGACGCCGCCTCGCTGCGCTCGCATGCGATGAAGAATGCCGGGCTCGCCGCCGGGCTCGGCGGCAAGATGCTCAAGGGCGAGGCGCCCTTCGACGCGCGGGTGGCCCAGGCGGCGCTGGCCGCCATCAACTCCACCGCGCTCGGCATCGGGCTGATGGTGCCCGAAGGCTCCGGCGGCGAGAAGACGCAGGCCAGCGACAAGATCTGGTCCGACAAGGCCGGGTTCGAAGCGGCCGTCGCCAAGTTCATCGCCGATTCCAGCGCCGCCGTCGCCGCCAAGGTCTCCGACATGGACAGCTTCAAGGCCCAGTTCGTCGCTGTGACCTCGAACTGCAAGGCCTGTCACGAGAAGTATCGCGTCAAACGCAACTGAGTGTCCGCTGCGCCGTCCGGGCCGGCCGTCCGGCCGGCCCGGCGTGTTCCTGTACACGGGATCCCTCCCATCAGACATCAGATCAGGAAATCCGCTGCGTCAAAGCTGCCGGGCAGCAGGTTGTCGAAGATGATCTGATCGCCGCTGGCCAGCGTCAGCAGCGAGTCGTTGACGTTGAACACGGTGATGTTGCCCAGCACATCGTTGATGTCGGTGATGCCATGCGCGGTCAGATCGACCACATCGGCACCCGAGACGAAGTCATGGACCTTGTCCCGCCCGTCACCCGGGGCGAAGACCAGCACGTCATTGCCCAGATTGCCCCAGATGTGATCGTTGCCGGTGTCGCCGTAGACGGTGTCGTCGCCCTTGCCGCCACGCACCCGGTCGTTGCCGCCATCGCCATGAACCACATCGTGGCCGGCCTTGCCCAGCGCCCGGTCGTTGCCGCTACCGCCATGCACCAGATCGTTGCCGCCATCGCCGCGGACGCGGTCGTTGCCATCGCCGCCGTCGACGAGGTCGTCGCCCCGCTTGCCGCGCAGCTCGTCATCCCCGCCCAGGCCGAAGATCTGGTCATTGCCGCTGGTGCCTCGGATCTTGTCGTCTCCGGCCGTTCCGGTCAGCACCGCGGTACCGACCGCCATCGCGGCGTCGGCCGCCGCCACCAGATCGGCGATGCTGCTGTCGGATTCGGTTGCCGGGTCATAGAGCTTGATGCGAGCCATTTCGGTCTCCTCCACTTTCGATGCGTCGATTTGCGCAGGACCGATACTGCGCGCGATGCGGAGATTTCGGCACCGCCAATCGGGCAGCGATCACGCCGGATAAGGTCCCCTTCGGACGGGACCAAGGTCGGATGCGCGGGTAGGCCGGATGGCGGTGCGGCTCGGGGGATCAGGGAAAGGCAGCGCAACCGGCCGGTCGCTCGGCCGTGCGGCAGGAAAGGCTCTCGCCCGGGCACACGGTTCGCTGTCGGCCCAATTCGCCGGGCCGTGCCACGGCCAGTCCGGCCCGCGTAAAAGACATCCGGGCGGAGCCGACCCTGCCAGAGACAGGGTGGGCACCGCCCGCATGGATCGGCAGTTCGCTGCCGGTTATCCCGACGGCCGTTGCCGCCGGGTCTTCCTCCCCAGGAAATGCATGTGCGCCGGCTCAGGCAAAGCTGAACAGCCCCGGCGTCACCTCGGCCGCCGTGACGCCGCGCAGCTCGATATGGATATCGGCGATGTCTATGCTGCCCGAATCCCAGGCGATCACCGCATCGCCCTCGGCATCCGAACTCACCGTCAGATCGGCGAAGGTGAGACCTGCGATCTGGGTGAAGTCGAAATGATCAGTGGTGACGTCGAAATCCATCACCGTGTCCCAGACCACGCCGTAGCTGACCCAATTGCCGTCGCGATCGTAAATTGGAGTGTGAGGGTCCGATTCCTTGTAGATCAGCGTGTCGGCACCCGCCCCGGTCCAGATCAGGTTGAGCCCGGCATCGGAGAAGATCTGGTCGTCGCCAGCCGTGCCAAACAGGAACTCGTTCAGCACAGCCTTGCCGCCGCGATCATCGCCGATGTTCTCGTGCTCGGCCGAGCCGATGCGGAAGAGCGCTGCGCTCCAGTAGCCGGCGGTGAATTTCACCTGTTCGATGAAGAATTTCTGGTTACCGGTCGCGAACTGCTTCGAGACGGTGACCGAGGACAGGCCGTCCATGGTGGCGATGACCATGTCGTCGCCGACTCGGTCGGTGCTGATCTTGGCGATCGCCTGCTGAATATTGCCGTCCGATGGGCCGTAGAGGCCGTAGAAATCCAGGGTGTCGTAGCGCCAACGGCCGACGGAGGTATCGAAATAGGGCTTGTTGCCCCGATCCTCGACGACATTGTGGCCCCACTGGTTGGTGCTGCCCAGCGCGGCCCGGTCATAGCCGAAGACATAGGTGTCGGCTTCCTTGCCGCCATAGATCGTATCGTTGCCAAGCGCGGCGGAAATCCAGTCGGCCCCGGCATAGCCGAAGACGATGTCATCGCCATTCCCGGCATAGACCAGATCGACGCCCGCACCCAGCTTCACGGTGTTGTTACCCTCGCCGGTCTCGACCCAGTCATTGCCGCTGCCGGCATGGATGAAGTCGTCGCCAATACCGCCGAACAGCCAGTCATTGCCGCTACCGCCCCGGATCGTGTCGGCACCCTCATCGCCGAACACGGTGTCGTTGCCGGCGCCCGCGGCAATGCTGTCATCGCCCTGACCGGCATCGATGAAATCGTCGCCGCGGCGTCCCAGGAAGGTCTCGCCCAGACCGGTGCCGGCGATGATGTCGGATTCGAAGGTGCCGATGGTGCTTTCGGCCAGCCGGTAGGTCACTCCGCCCGCCTGCAGGTATTCCACCGCATCGCCCGCGTAATGGCCGCGGATCTC
>RFIR01000532.1 GCA_003695135.1 Alphaproteobacteria bacterium
ATCGATCCGTGAATCGGTGGTGGCCGAAGCCTTCACCAGATCGCGCGCCTTCAGCCACGCCAGCGCGGCGCCATGCTCCATCCCCAGCGACAGGTGCTCGCAATGCCGCTCGGCGGCGAGCGCGGCAGCCATCGCCCGACGCAGTTCCTCCAGCCCGTCGCCGGTCTTGGCCGACCCCCAGATGATGCGCGGATCACGGGTTCCGCGGACCAGATCCGGCACCAGATCGGATTTGTTGCGAAACTCGATCATGGCCTCGGACAGCGACGGATCGATGCCGAGATCGGCCAGCACCTTGCGCACATCCTCGGCCTGCGCCTCGGTTTGCGGGCTCGACATGTCGCGCACATGCACGATCAGATCGGCCTCGACCACCTCCTCCAGCGTGGCGCGGAACGCCGCGATCAGCTGGGTCGGCAGGTCGGAGATGAAGCCCACCGTGTCCGACAGGATCGCCGTGATCCCGCCCGGCAGCTCCAAGGCGCGCATCGTCGGATCGAGCGTGGCGAAGGGCATGTCGCGCGCCATCACCGATTCACCGGTCAAGCGATTGAAAAGCGTGGATTTTCCGGCATTGGTGTACCCGACCAGCGCAATGGTCGGATAGCCCTGCCGCTGCCGGGTGCGGCGATGCAGGCGGCGCGTGCGCGCGACCTCCGCGAGGCGGGAGCGGATACGGTGGATGCGCTCGTCCAGCGCGCGCCGGTCGGCCTCGATCTGGGTCTCGCCGGGGCCGCCGAGAAAGCCGAAACCGCCGCGCTGGCGCTCCAGATGGGTCCAGCTGCGCACCAGACGGCTGCGCTGGTAGCTCAGATGCGCCAGCTCGACCTGCAGCACGCCTTCCTGACTGCGCGCCCGGTCGCCGAAGATCTCCAGGATCAGCGCCGTGCGGTCCAGCAGCTTGACCTGCCAGGCCTTCTCAAGATTGCGCTGCTGCACCGGGCTGACCGTGCCGTTCACGATGACGATGCCGATCTGAGCATCGTCGATCAGCTGCTTGATTTCCCTGACCTTTCCGCTGCCGAACAGGGTCGAGGGGCGCGGTTTGGCCAGCGGAACGATGCGCGCATCGACCAGTTCGAGCGCGTCGAGCGCCCGGGTCAGCCCGCAGGCTTCCTCCAGCGCCGCCTCCGGCCCGGCGCCGCCATTGTGCGCGGGCCGGAGGACCGGATGAAGGACGAGCGCGCGCAGCCGTTCCGCCGCCTCAGCCGGTCTCGTCTCCTTCATAGAGCTGGATGGGCTGGGAGGGCATGACGGTGGAGATTGCATGTTTGTACACCAGCTGCGACTGTCCGTCCCGACGCAGCAAGACGCAGAAGTTGTCGAACCAGGTGATGACGCCCTGCAGCTTGACCCCGTTCACCAGAAAGATCGTGACCGGGATCTTGTTCTTGCGGATGTGATTGAGGAAGGTGTCCTGCAGGTTCTGCTTTTCTGAGCCCATTTTGTCTGGCCTTCTGCTGTAGGGGCATGCTCGAGGCACCCGATATTATTTTGCCATGCGATATTGGGGACGGTCGGCTCAGATTACCATAGCCGGAGCGGAAAAAAAACGGCGCCTGCGTCCATTCAGCACCTCAGTCGCGCCAATATTCCGGATTGAACAGCGCCAGAACCGCAAGGGTCTCCATGCGCCCCAGCACCATCGCGGCATCGGCGAGCAGGCGCGCCGGAACGCCGATCTCGCCCAGCCTCGGGGCCTGCGGCGCAGCAACGGCATAGAGCGGACCGGTGGTGCTGAGCGTGGCCACGCCGAGCGCGAGTGCGGACTCGAAATCCAGCCCCGCCAGCGCGAAGCCCATCAGCAGCAGCGAGAGCACGGCGAGAAACAGCATCAGGAACACCCAGGCGATGAAGGCGCCGGCCCGGCGCAACCGCCGCGCCGTCTCGCCATCGCCGCCGAGGCTGTGCGGATAGGTCAGCCGGCCCAGCTCGCGCACCCCCTGGCGATAGAGCGCATAGCCACGCAGAAGCTTGATGCCACCGGCCGTGGAGGCGATGCCGCCGCCCAGTGTCGCCAGCCCCAACAGGATCATCGCCGGCGAGCTCAGCCCGCTCCAGCCCAGCGTGCCGTGCCAGTCGGCACTGACAAAGCCGGTGGTGGTCAGGAACGAGACGACGGTGAAGCCGGCACCCCACAGCGCGGCCAGCACCCGGTCGATCCCCGCGTCCCAGCTCAGCCCCAGGATCCAGTGGCGCAGCATGATCGCCGCCGTCACCGAGATCACCATCGCGGCAAAGATGCGCAGTTCCTGATCGCGCCGGAGCCAGTCCAGATCGGCGCGGTTCAGCCGCAGCATCGGCCCGCGATGGGTCGCGCCCAGCACCATGAACAGGATGACCGCCATCTCGCCCAGCCGGCCCGAGCCGGCGGCGATGCCGTCGGCGTGGCGGGTGATGCCGCTGGTCGACATCACCGACATGGCGTGAATGGCGGCATCGACCGGCTCGGCGCCCGCCCTCGCCAGCGCCAGACCGGCGATCACGGTCAGGATCGCATAGCCCGGCGCGACGGATTGCGCGATGCGCAGCATCCGCCAGGCCGCCTCGGGCGATCCGGGCTGCACCCGCCCCTCGCCCCGGCGACCGCCGGAAATGGCCGACTGCATCTCGAAGCCGCCCAGATCGAGCGGTGCGAAGATCGCCAGCGCGCCGAACAGGATCAGAAGCCCGCCCAGCCACCCCACCGTGGCCCGCCACAGATGGATGCTGTCGGTGGCCATGCCGGGATCGAGCAGGGTGGCGCCGGTCGTGGTCAGACTGGAGAGCATCTCGAAATAGGCACGCTCCAGCCCCAGCCCCGGCAGGAGCAGCAGCAGCGGCAGCGCGGCACCCAGCGGCAGCAGCAGATAGGCAAGCAGCATCGTGCCGAGCTGGGATCGGGCGGTCGTGCGCCCCTTGCGGTTCATCAGCGCCAGCGCCAGCATGCAGGCCGCCAGCACCAGCACCAGAGCGCAGCCGGCAAACGCGACCGCCTCCCGTTCCGTCCCGTCTTGCAACGCATATGCCGCGGGCAGCAGCATGCCCAGACCCAGAATGCCAAGGAAGTAGCTGAAAAGCGGGGGGCGCTGCCACCACATGGCGGGGCTCAGAAATAGTCGACGGCGACGCGGAACATCTGTTCGACCTTGCGCACATCGGCCGCCATCGCAAAGACGACCAGCTCGTCATGCTCCTCCAGCAGCGTGTCGCCGCGCGGGATCATCAGCTTTCCCGATTTCAGCACCGCACCGACCAGCGCACCTTCGGGAAAGTCGCAGTCCCTGAGCCGCTTGCCGGCGATCGACGAGGTGCCGAGCACCTGGGCCTCGATCACCTCCGCCTCGGCATCGCCGATCGAATAGACCGCCTTGACCCGGCCGTGCCGGACATGGCGCAGGATCGAGGAGACGGTGGTCGAACGGGGATGGATGAAGGCGTCGATGCCGAGCGGCTCCATCAACGGCGCGAGGCCGGTGTCGTTGACCAGCGCGATGGCCAGCGGACAGCCCGATGCCTTGGCCCGCGTGCAGACCAGCAGGTTGGTCTTGTCGTCCTCGGTCAGCGCCACCAGCGCATCGGCAGTGTCCAGCCCCGCCTCGGCCAGAAGCTCGCCATCCAGACCGTCGCCGTTCAGAACGATGGTCCGCTCCAGCGCGTCGGCCGCCCGTTCGGCCCGCCCGCGGTCGATCTCGATGATCTTGGCACGCATCGCACGCTCGCCGTCATCCATCGCGCGCGCCACGGTCAGCCCGACATTGCCGGCCCCGATCAGCACGATCCGTTCGGTGCGCTTGCTGGACTTGCCGAAGATTTCCATGATGCGGAACCGGTCCTCGGCGGCCACGCTGACATAGATCTGATCGCCGGCATAGAGCTGGTCCTCGGGCCGGGCCGCATGCAGCTTGTTGTCCCGGCGGATGGCCAGCACCAGCGCCTTGAGCGTGCTGAACAGCTCCGTCAGCTGGCGCAGCGGGGTCAGCAGCACCGGGCAGTCCTCGTCCAGCACCACGCCGATCAGCCGCAGCCGGCCGCCAAGAAAGCTCTCCGTCTCGAAGGCCGCCGGCAGGTCGAGCCGGCGCAGCACCGAATCGGCAACCTCCCTTTCGGGAGAGATGATCACGTCGATGGGCATGTGATCGCGCCGGAACAGATCGGACCATTGCGGCGCGAGATAGGACTGGGCGCGGATGCGCGCGATCCTGCGCGGGATGGAAAACACCGAATGGGCCACCTGGCAGGCCACCATGTTGACCTCGTCGGCAAAGGTGGCGGCGATGATCATGTCGGCATCGCGCGCGCCGGCGCGTTCGAGAATGTCGGGATGCGAGGCAAAGCCGGTCACGCCGTTCACGTCGAGCGATTCGGTCGCGCGCCGCACCAGCGCGGCCTGGTTGTCGACCACCGTGACGTCATTGTCCTCCGATGACAGATGGCGGGCGATCTGCCAGCCGACCTGGCCCGCGCCGCAGACGATGACCTTCATCCTGCCCCCGTGATCCCTGGCGACCCGCTGCCCGGATTCGCGATCGGTGCCGGCGCCGGTCTAGCGCTCACTCGCCATCCTCGAGCGCGGCCATCCGGGCGCCGCCTCGCGTCATCGTCACGACGTTGAGCGATTTGAGCTTGCGGTGCAAGGCGGAGCGTTCCATGCCGACGAAGTTGGCCGTACGCGAGATGTTGCCGCTGAACCGGTTGATCTGGGCCACCAGATATTCGCGCTCGAAGACCTCGCGCGCCTCGCGCAGCGGCAGGGAGACCAGATCGAGCAGCAGGTTGTCGTGACCGCGCTCGCCATTGGCGGGCGCGGTTTCGCGCGGCAGCTCGCCGACCGCTATGGGTCCGCGCTCGGGGCCGAGGATGAGGATGCGCTCGATCAGGTTGCGCAGCTGGCGGACATTGCCCGGCCAGGGCAGTGCCTGCAGGGCCGCCTCGGCATCCGGGGCCAGGCTGCGGCGCGGCAGTCCCTGTTCGCGGCTGAGCTTGTCGATGAAATGGCGCGCCAGCGCCGGGATGTCGTCGCGGCGCCGGTCGAGCGGCGGTACCTCGATCGGCACCACGTTGAGCCGGTGATAGAGCTCTTCGCGGAACCGGTTCTCGGCAATCTCCTTGAGCAGGTCTCGATTGGTGGCCGAGATCACCCGCACATCGACGCGGACCTTGTCCGACCCGCCGACACGGGTGAAGGACTGTTCGACCAGCACCCGCAGGATCTTCGACTGGGTGCCGAGCGGCATGTCGGCCACCTCGTCGATGAACAGGAAGCCGCAATGGGCCTGCTCGAACAGGCCCGGATCATGCGCGCGCCCGTCATGTTCGCGCCCGAACAGCACCTCCTCCATTCGTTCGGGCTCGATGGTGGCCGCGTTCACGCTGACAAAGGGCGCATCGGCGCGTTCGGAATGACGGTGGATGTAGCGCGCCGCCACCTCCTTGCCGCAGCCGGGCGGGCCGGTCAGCAGCACCCGGCTGTTGGTGCGGGCGACCCGGTCGAGCTTGGCCCGCAGCGCGCGCATCGCACTGCTCTCGCCGATCATCTCGGCCTCTGCCAGTTCGCGCTGGCGCATGGCCGCCGTGGCACGGCGCAGGGCAGATGCCTCCAGCGCCCTGTCAACGACAACCAGCAACTGGTCGATGTTGAACGGTTTTTCGATGAAGTCGTAGGCGCCCTGCTTGACCGCCGCCACCGCCAGTTCGATGTTGCCGTGACCGGAGATGATCACCACCGGCAGATCGGGATTGTCGCGCCGCGCGGTCTTGAGGATCTCGATCCCGTCCATCCGGCTGTCCTGCAGCCAGATGTCGAGGATGACGAGATCGGGTGCGCGCGCGTTGATCTCGCCCATTGCCGTGTCGGCATCCCACGCCACACGCGTGCTGTGCCCCTCATCCTCGAGGATCTCGGTGATGAGGCTGCGGATGTCGGGTTCGTCGTCTACGACCAGTATGTCGCTCATGATGCCCTTCGTGCCTGCTCGATGTGATGTTGCGCGTTGACCGCGACTTCGGACTTGACCGGAAAGCTGATGCGGAACATCGCGCCGCGATGGCCCTGCTCATCGGGGGGCGCGTCTTCCAGCGTGATCCGCCCGCCATGATCCTCCACGATCTTGCGCACGATGGAAAGCCCCAGCCCGGTGCCCTTCTCGCGCGTGGTCACGTAAGGTTCGAACAGCCTTGCACGCTGTTTCTGCGGAAGGCCGATGCCGTTGTCGCAAATGCTCAGAACCGCGACGCCCGCAGTGGATTCCAGCCGGACCCCGATACGGCCAGGCGGGGTATCCGGTCCATGTTTTTCCTGTCTTGAATCAATGGCTTCGGTGGCGTTTTTCAGAGCGTTTGTCAGGCATTGGCCGATCTGGGTGGCATCGAGATCGAGCTCGACCGGCGCCTCGGGCAGATCGAGCACATACTCGATGTCGCCGCGTGCCGATTGCTGCAGCAGCACCGCGTCGCGCACCAGCTTGCCCAGATCCTGCGGCCGCCGCTCGGGTGCCGGCATGCGGGCAAAGCGCGAGAACTCGTCGACGATGCGGCGCAGATCGGCGGTCTGGCGGATGATGACCTCGGCATACTGCTCCAGCGTCTCGCGATCCGCGCCGACACGGGGTCCGAACTTGCGCTTGAGCCTTTCGGCAGACAGCTGGATGGGGGTGAGCGGGTTCTTGATCTCGTGCGCGATGCGCCGCGCGATGTCACCCCAGGCGGCCATGCGCTGCGCGGCCAGCAGCTCGGTCAGATCGTCGACCATCACCACGAAGCCCTCGGTGCTGCCATGCACGGTCCGCCTCGTGATCCGTACCAGCAGATCGAGCGGCTTCTCGCCGGTGGTGACGTGGATCTGGTCCTGTACCACGATCCGGCCCTCGATCAGCATTCGGTCGAACAGGAGCGCGAGATCGGGAGCCGCGCCGCGCAGGTCGCGGCCGATCGCCCCGTGCAGGCCAAGCATGCGCGCGGCAGCATCGTTGAGCACCTCGATCCGGCCCTGCCCGTCCAGCCCCACCACGCCCGCGGTCACGCCCGACAGTACCGCCTCGAACAGCCGCCGGCGGCGTTCGGTCTGGGTGTTGACCTCGATCAGCGCATCGCGCTGACGCTTCACCTGCGCCGTCATGCGGTTGAAGATGCGGCTGAGCATGGCGATCTCGTCATCGCCGGATTCCTCGGCGACGCGGACATCGAGATCGCCCTCGCCCACGCGCTCGGCCGCGGCGGCCAGCCGCCCCACGGGCTTGGACAGGCGATCGGCAAACCACATGCCCAGCCAGATCGCCGCGACGATCACCAAGAGCGCAAAGCCGATATAGATCAGGGCGAATTCGAACAGCAGCTGGCCCCGCTCGGCCTCGAGCTGCTGGTAGAAGCTGACCGTGTCCTTGGTGTCGTCGAGCAGTGACAGGATCTTGCCGTCCACCCGCCGGGTGACATAGAGGAAACGGTCGGCGAAGCTGCCCAGATGAATGAGTGCGCGCAGCTCGTTGTTCGGCCAGTCCTCGATGATGCGCGTCTCGCCCCCGACTGCGGCGTCGATCTCTGCCTCGGGCGGAGGCTCGTAGTCGAAGAGATAGCTGTCGGCCCCGCGCGAGACGATCCTGCCCGAGCCGTCAATGATGAAGGCCTCCGCGATCTCGCGTTGCATCTGCGCCTGACCGCGGGCCAGCATCTCGCGCAGCTCGCCGCCCGAGATCAGCGGATTGCGCCTCTTGGCCCGGTCGAGGAAATCGGCCAGCAGCCGGGCATCGGCGGCCAGATTGTCGCGGTGCTCGGTCTCGTAGGCCTGCGCCGCGCTCAGTGAGGTGGCCAGCACGCTGCGCACGCGCTCGGAAAACCAGGTCTCCAGCCCGAAATTGATGGTGATGGTGGCAAAGATCGCCACCAGGATCGTCGGTGCCATCGCCACCACCGAGAACACCAGCATCAGCCGCATGTGCAGCCGCGAGCCGGCCGACTTGCGCCGGCGGTCGGCGATGGACCGTGCCACCCGCATCGCGACCAGCGCCGCCAGGGTGATGACATAGACCAGATCGAGAAGGATCATCACCCGCAGGAAATTGCGCGAATCACGGGCGTCGAACTCGCCCAGCGCAAAAAGGGTCAGAACCGCCAGGACCGGGCCCAGAAGAACGAGCAGCACGGTCAGGATCGCCTGCGCCCGGCGACTGCGCGACATCTGGCCCAGCCAGTCCGCGGCCGACCCGGGCGGGGTCCTTGCGAGTGTCGTCACGACATCTCCGGCATCAAAACTGTTGCGTCTTTACATCAACTTCTTGCCGCGTGTGACCGGTATGTCAAGCGCGGTAATCTTCTTGCGCAGCGTGTTGCGGTTGATGCCGAGGATTTCGGCCGCCCTGAGCTGGTTGCCGCGGGTGGCGGCCAGCGTCATGGTGATCAGCGGCAATTCGACCTCGCGGATGATGCGATCATAGAGCCCCGGCGGCGGCAGGGCCGAGCCGTGCAGCGAGAAATAGCGCTTCAGATGCGCCTCGATCGACGCGCCCAGCCGGTCGCCCTGGTCCGGCGGGGCGGGTCGCGAGGCGGAGGGGCGCGCGGCAAGCTCCTGGCTGACCACCCGAGCCGATATCACGTCTTCGGGGCAGAGCGCGGCCAGCCGGCGCATGAGGTTTTCCAGCTCGCGCACATTGCCCGGCCATTGCTGGCGCCTGAGGACCTCCAGCGCCTCGGCCGCGATCGTCTTGCGCGGCAGGCCTTCCTCAACCGCCTTGCGCAGGAAGTAGCGGGTCAGGTCGGGCACGTCCTCCAGCCGCTCACGCAAAGGCGGCAGGCGGATCGGTACCACGTTGAGCCGGTAGAACAGGTCCTCGCGGAACCGCCCCTCGTTGATCAGCTCGCGCAGATCCTGATGCGTCGCGGCCACGATGCGCAGATCGGCCCGGATCGCCGTGCGCCCGCCGACGCGGGTGAACTCGCCCTCCTGCAGCACGCGCAGGAGCCGGGTCTGCGCCTCGGGCGGCATGTCGCCGATCTCGTCGAGAAACAGGGTGCCGCCCGAGGCCAGCTCGAACCGGCCCTGCATGCGCTCGGCCGCGCCGGTGAACGCGCCGCGTTCGTGCCCGAACAGCTCGCTCTCGATCAGCTCGCGCGGAATGGCGGCCATGTTGACGGCGACGAAAGGCCCCGCCTTGCGGTGACCGAAATTGTGCAGGGCGCGGGCGACGAGCTCCTTGCCGGTGCCGGATTCGCCCTGGATCATCACCGTCAGATCGGTGTTCATCAGCCGCGCCATGACGCGATAGACATCCTGCATCGCCGGCGAGCGGCCGATCAGCGGCAGCTTGTCCTCGCGCTCGGCCTCGGACGCGGCCTCCGGCTCGGCGGGGCGGGCCCGGCCGGCCAGCGCCCGGGAGGCGAGCGCCAGCACCTCCTTCAGATCGAAGGGTTTGGGCAGATAGTCATAGGCGCCGACCTCGGCGGCACGGATGGCGGTCAGCACCGTGTTGTGGGCCGACATCACGATGACCGGCAGGTCGGGCCGGCGCTTGCGGATCGCCGGCAGAAGGTCGAGCGCATCGCCATCGGGCATCATCACGTCGGTGACCACCACATCGCCCGCGCCCTCCTCGATCCAGCGCCACAGGGTGGAGGCCGAGCCGGTCGAACGCACCCGGCAGCCGGCCCGCGTCAGCGCCTGGCTCAGTACCGTGCGGATCGCCCGGTCGTCATCGGCAACCAGAATGTTCCCATCCATCACCCGGGCTCCCGATCCGCGACATCCCCGCCAGAGGCATGCCTGCGCGCATCCCAGACCGGCAGCAGCAGCCGGAAGCTGGTCCAGCCCGGTCGGCTGTCGCATTCGACGACGCCGCCATGCTCGCTCACGATCTTGGAGACCAGCGCCAGCCCCAGCCCCGAGCCGACGGTCTTGGAGCTGACGAAGGGCTCGAAGATGTCGTGGCGCAGCTCTTCGGGCACCCCGCGGCCATTGTCGGATACCGTCACCTGCAGCGGCAGCCCCTCATGCCCGCCACCCGGCAGCGCCAGCTTGAGGCCGGTGCGGTAGGAGGTGGAGAGCGCGATCACCCCGCCGATCTCCGGCGTCGCCTCGGCGGCGTTCTTGATCAGGTTGAGCATGACCTGCATCAGCTGGTCGGCATCGCCGGCGGTGGGCGGCAGCGAGGGGTCGAATTCCTCGATGAAGCGCACATGGCTGGCAAACCCCGCCTCGGCCGAGCGCCGCGCCCGGTCGATCACATCGTGCAGGTTCACCGGCCGGCGGGTCACCGGCGGGATGTCGCCGAAGCGTTCGACATCGTCGATCAGCGCGCCGATGCGTGCGGTCTCCCCGCAGATGAGGTCGGTCAGCTCCCGTTCGCTGTCGGGCAGGCTCATCGCCAGAAGCTGCGCCGCGCCGGAGATGCCCGCGAGCGGGTTCTTGATCTCGTGGGCGAGCATGGCCGCAAGCCCCGCCACCGAACGCGCGGCGCTGCGGTGCGACATGCGCCGGTCCATCTTTTCGGCCATCGAACGGGCCTGAATCGTCAGCAGGATCGCACCGTCGCTCTCATGCAGCGGTGCCGCGACCAGATCGACCAGCTGCGGCGGCCGTTCGGCCCAGCCGAGGTCGATATTGTACTGCGCCAGCGAGCCACGGCCCTGCCGCGCCTGCGCCAGCAACTCCATCACCGGGCTGGTCTCGCCGACATAGCGCCGGATCGGCCGTCCGCGCAGCTGCGACAGGCTGGCGGCGAGGAAGTCCTGCGCCGCGGCATTCATCTCCGCGATGCGGTCGCTGCCGTCGATCAGGAGCGCCGGTTGCGGCAGGGCGTTCCACAGCTGCTCGAAATCGGGCTGCATCACGCGGCATCCCTGACCGGCGCGTGCCGGGCGAGCGCGGCGATGCGCGACAGCACCGCGCGGTGGCAGTCGAGCCGGACGAGCTCGCGCCGCGCCGCGTCGGCCCCCATCGCCTCGCAATACCAGGCCAGATGCTTGCGCGCCACGCGCAGCCCCAGATCGAGCCCGTAAAAGGACAGCATCGCCTCGTAATGGGCCGCAATCAGATCGGAGAGCGCGGCGCCGGAGGGCGCCGGCGGCTGGTCTCGCCCCGCCAGCCCGGCGGCGATCTGCGCCAGGAGCCAGGGCCGGCCCTGCGCGGCGCGGCCGACCATCACCGCGTGGCAACCCGATGCGCGCCGCGCCGCCCACGCGCTCGCCAGATCGGCGATGTCGCCATTGGC
>RFIR01000533.1 GCA_003695135.1 Alphaproteobacteria bacterium
CGGTCATGCGGCGTTTCTCGCTGGCGGATCTGCCGGATACCATTCCGGTCTTTCCGCTGCCGGGGGCGCTGCTTCTGCCCCGCGCGCGGCTGCCGCTGAACATCTTCGAGCCGCGCTATCTGGCCATGCTCGACGACGCGCTGAAGACCGCCGACCGGCTGATCGGCATGGTCCAGCCGCTCGATGATGACCGGCTGCACCAGATCGGCTGTGCCGGGCGGGTGATCAATTTCTCGGAAACCGAGGATCAGCGCTACCTGATCACCCTGGGCGGGGTGAGCCGCTTTCGCCTGGGTCGCGAGGTGGAGGGTTTCTCGCCCTATCGCCGCTTCCGCGTGGACTGGAACAGCTTCGAGCGCGATCTCGGCGGTGCCGAGGACGATCCGGGTTTCGACCGGGCGGCGTTTCTCGACCTGCTCGCGCGGTTCTTCGAGGTCGCGCATCTTTCCTCGGACTGGGACGCGCTGAAGAATGCCGATACCGAGCTGCTGATCAACTCGCTTTCCATCCTCTGCCCGTTCGAGGCGGAGGAAAAGCAGGCGCTGCTGGAGGCGCCGAGCCTGCAGACGCGGCGCGAGACGCTGGTGACGCTGATGGAATTCGCGATGCGCGGCAGTGGCGGCCAGGAGGGATCGGTGCAATGAGCGAGGACGCCGACAGGCCCGCAGCCGAGAGCGGGCCGCCGCACGGCCCGGGTTTCGACCGGCGCATGCTGGAGGCGCTGGTCTGCCCGGTCACCCGCGGCATGCTGATCTGGGACGAGGAGCGGCAGGAGCTGATCTCGAAATCCGCCGGCTACGCCTTCCCGGTGCGCGAGGGCATCCCGATCATGCTGATCGACGAGGCGCGCCGGCTGGACGACTGATCGGGCCCTCGCTCGCCGGTCGGGACGGCGCGCGCCTGCCTCAGATCGCCCGGCCCTGCAGCAGAAGCGGCGCATCCTCGTCCTGGCCGGTGGCGATGTCGGCCAGCAGCCGCCGCAGCGGGCCGATGCGCCCCACCGCCCGCATGCCGAAATCCATCGCCGCACGCACCAGCGGTCCGCTTTCCGAAAACCCCCGTTCCAGCGCGTCGCAGCCCAGCCCCAGCAGGGTGGCGTCGAAGCGTCGCCATTGCTGGTAGCGTTCCAGCACATCGGTCGCGCCGATATCCTCGCCGCGCCGCCCTGCGCGGCTCAGCACCTCGGCCATCGCCGCCACATCCCTGAGCCCCAGATTGAGCCCCTGCCCGGCCAGCGGATGGATGCCATGTGCCGCATCGCCCACAAGCGCCAGCCGCGGCGCGTGATAGCGCTGGGCCAGCGTAAGGATCAGCGGGTAGCGCCAGCGCTTGCCGATCAGCCGCGAGACGCCCAGCGCGTCACCGGTACGCCGGGCGATCTCGTCCAGATAGTCGCGCTCGGGCAGGGCGTGGATCAGGTCGGCCAGCTCCGGCCGCTCGGCCCAGACGATGCTGGACCGGTTGCCCCTGAGCGGCAGCAGCGCCAGCGGCCCGGCCGGCAGGAAGAACTGGCGCGCCACGCCCTCATGCGGGCGTTCATGCTCCAGCGCCGCCACCAGCCCGGTCTGGCGATAGTCGCGTTCCACGCGCGCGATGCCGGCGGCATGCGCGATCCGGCTGTGGCGCCCGTCGCAGGCAATCAGCAGCGCCGCGCGCAGTTCCCGCCCGTCATCCAGCCTGACCAGCACCGAGCCGGGTCCCGGCCGGTGCTCGCTGACCGCCACGGGATCGAGATGGCGGATGGTTCCCCGTTCGGCCAGCGCCGACAGCGCGGTGCGCCGCAGATGGTGGTCCTCGATCATGAAGGCGAGCGGCCCGCTGCCCTCGGCCGCGTCGAAGCCCAGCGCCACCGGCCCCGGCGGGACGTCGCGCTCGGCGGTGCAGATCCGCATCGCCTCGATCGGCTGGGCGTCGGCCTCCAGCGCCGGCCACAGGCCCAGCACCGCCAGCATCCGGCGGCAATCGGGGGCGATGGCATAGGCGCGGCCGTCGAAATCGGGCGCCGCCCGGCGCTCGGCCGGGGTGCTGTCGCAGATGGTGACCGAAAACCCGCTCTGCTCCAGCGCCAGCGCCAGCACGCATCCGGCGATCCCGCCGCCGGCGATCACGATGTCGGTGTCATGCGGCATGATGAAGACCTATCCCCCGCCCCGTTCGCTGTCCATGCCGCCCGGCGCGACGCCCATCAGATCGGCTGCTGGAGCGGATCGAGCACCAGCCTTCCGCCATCCACCACCAGGATCTGGCCGGTGATGAAGCTCGCCGCCGGCGAGGCGAGAAACAGGATCGCCTCGGCGACCTCGGCCGCCTCGCCGATACGGCCGAGCGGGGTCACCTCGACCATCTTGTCGCGCAGCTCCTCGCGCCCGCGCAGCGCGTCGCGCAAATCCGCAGTCATGATGCTGCCCAGAGCCACCGAATTGACGCGAATCGCATGCGGCGCCAGCGACGCGGCCAGCGACCGGGTCACCTGATCGAGCCCGGCACAGCTGACCGAGAATGCCAGCAGCTCGGCCACCGTGCGCTGGGCCGAGATCGAGGAGACGTGGACGATGGCGCCATTGCCGCCGGGGGGCGGCGATTCGCGCTTTTCCGCGGCTTCGACCATCCGCCGCGCCACCGCCTGCGACAGCTGAAGCGGCGCGATCAGATTGGCGGCCAGCATCGCCTCCAGATGCGCGCGGTCGGTGTCCAGCGGATCGCTCAGCTGGGTCTCGCGCGAGGCGTTGATCAGCACGTCGATCGACCCGAAGCTGTCCATGGCCAGCGCGACGAGATTGCTGATCGACAGGCGCTGGCACAGGTCGCAGCAGAACCCCACCACCTCGGCGCCTTCGTCGCGCAACAGCTTGAGTTCGGCATCGAGCTTGGGACCGCGCGCATCCGACAGCACCAGCCGCGCCCCGCGCGCGGCCAGCAGCCGGGCCGCAGTCAGGCCGACCCCCGACCCCGCCCCGGTAACGATCGCCGTCTTGCCCTCGAGCATGCGCCTTCCCTCCCCGGCCGCGCCGTTGCGAGACTAGGACAGCATGCCGCCCGCTTCCATCCATAAGTTTCGCTTGTTTCATCCGGCGCGTCAGCAGAAACTTGCCGATAAAGCGACGGGAGGATTTCGGATGACCAACAGGGCATACAATGAGGAACTGCCGCGGCGAACGGCGAATTTCCAGCCGCTGACGCCGCTGACGCTGCTGGAGCGGGCGGCCTCGGTGCATCCCGAGCATACCGCGATCATCCATGGCCGCCAGCGTTTCGACTATGCGCAGTTCTATGCCCGCGCCCGCCGGCTCGGCTCGGCGCTGGAACGGGCCGGGATCGGCCGCGGCGACACCGTCGCGGTGCTCTTGTTCAACACCCCGCCGATGCTGGAGGCGCATTACGGCGTGCCGATGTGCCAGGCGGTGCTGAACACCATCAACACCAGGCTCGATGCCGGCGCCGTCCGCTTCATCCTCAACCATGGCGGGGCGCGGGTGCTGATCGTCGACAGCATGCTTCTGGATCTGGCGCAATCGGCGATGGAGGGGCTGGAGCGGCCGCCGCGCCTGATCGTCTATGACGATCCCGAAGAACCGGGTGCCGCGCCGGAGTTCCCGGAAGGGGCCCAGGATTACGAGGCGTTCCTGGAAGGCGGCGACCCGGATTACGCCTGGCGCATGCCCGAGGACGAATGGGACGCGATCTCGCTCAACTACACCTCGGGCACCACCGGCGATCCCAAGGGCGTGGTCTATCACCATCGCGGCGCGATGCTGCTGGCGCAGGGCAATGCGCTGCATGCCGAGATGGGCAAGCATCCGGTCTATCTGTGGACCCTGCCGATGTTCCACTGCAACGGCTGGTGCTTTACCTGGACGCTGTCGGCCATGGCCGGCACCCATGTCTGCCTGCGCGCGGTCCGGGCGGGGCCGATCTATGACGCGCTGGCCGATCACCGGGTGACGCATATGTGCGGCGCGCCGATCGTGATGGCCACGCTGCTCAACGCCGCCGATGTCGAGCGCCGCGCCCTGCCCCAGCGGGTGCATTTCCTGACCGCCGCCGCCCCGCCGCCAGAGGCGGTGCTGGCCGCGATGGATGCCGCCGGGTTCCGCGTCACCCATCTCTATGGGCTGACCGAGACCTACGGGCCGGCGGTGATCAATGACTGGCACGAATCCTGGAATGCCGAGCCACCGGCCAAGCAGGTGCATCTGATGGCCCGGCAGGGCGTGCGCTACATCCCGCTCGAGGCGCTCGATGTCTACGACCCCGAAACGCGCCTTCCGGTGCCCGCCGACGGCGAGACGATGGGCGAGATCGTGTTCCGTGGCAATGTGGTGATGAAGGGCTATTTCCGCAATCCGGCCGCCACCGACAAGGCGCTGGCCGATGGCTGGTTCTGGTCGGGCGATCTGGCGGTCAAGCATCCCGACGGCTACATCCAGATCAAGGACCGCGCCAAGGACATCATCATCTCGGGCGGCGAGAACATCTCCTCGATCGAGGTCGAGGACGAACTCTACACCCATCCCGATGTGGCGTTCTGCGCCGTGGTCGCACAACCGGACGAGAAATGGGGCGAGACGCCCTGCGCCTTCGTCGAGCTCAAGCCCGGGGCGAGCGCCGACGCGAAGGCGATCATCGAATATCTGCGCGGGCGGCTCGCGCATTTCAAATGCCCGCGCCGGGTGGTGTTCTGCGAGCTTCCCAAGACCTCCACGGGGAAGATCCAGAAATTCCAGCTGCGCCAGCGCGCCAGGGAGCTTGCCGCGCAGGAACAGGGTCAGAGCATGCCGTGACCGATCGGGATCACCCGCCCCGGAGAGCGAAGCGAACGAACCGGGCATGCGCCCGCCCGGGCGGTCGCACACCCTCGCATTGGCATCCGGAGTACAGCGAATGGAATGCGGCCTGATCCAGGTGACGGCGCCGGCGCGGCCCGCGGCCTCTCAGGCGCCGACCGTCAGCGCCGTGGCGCGCGCCAGCCGAGGCGCAGCGCCTCGGCCTCGCTGCAGAACCAGCGCTCGCCACGGGCGGGGTCGATGCGGGTGCGCGCATAGGACCGGCTGTAGGGGGTGTGGTAGATGCGTTCGCCCCTGCGGTTGATGTTGCCCTTGATCGGGCAGCCCGGGCGCGGCGCGGTCGCTGCGGCCTGCTGCCAGCGGCGTGCTCGGTATTCCCACGGGGCGACGAACACGCTCGACCACAGCCCCGCACCCTGCGCGCGCGCGCGCGCCTCCTCGGCCACATAGCTTGTCGAGTAGCGGCGGAAGGCAAGCGCCTGCCCTCGCAGCACCATCTCGCGGTTGATGTCGCGCCCGTTGGCGAGGCAGGTGGCGATCAGCCTGTCATAGCGGTCGAATTCGGTCCCGCGGCAGCGCACGATCACGCCTGCTATCAGATGTTGCAGAAGCTGCGCGGCCTCCTTCCCGCACGGGTAGCTCCGGCCCTCGGCACGGCAACGCTGGCCCCATTCCGGTGCGTCGATGCCTTCCAGCCGGACCTCGGCCTTGCCGAAGACGAGCGAATCCCCATCCTTGACCCGGGGATGGCCGGCAAGCTCGACCGCGCGCTCGAATGCCCTGGCCGGGCCGCCCGCCAGCATTCCGGCCACCACCAACCCCGCGGCCAGAAGGCCGCCGGCGATCTCTCTCCACGCTCCCACATGGATGAATATGGGCGTAGGGGCGGGTGCAGGGCAAGGCCTTCCCGCCGCTCAGGCTTAACGAATTACTTCCTATGGCGGCGCTGCGCGTCGCTTCCGGGAAGGCTGGCAGTGAGGATCTTGTAGCCCCCGGGCCGGCCTTCGGCCTCCAGCCGGGCAAAGCAGCGCTCCAGCACGCGTTCATATGGTAAATGCCGATTGGCGACGAAATGCGCCGTTCCCTTGCGGTCCAGCAGCCGCGAAGCCGCCTCGATGAAGCGCGTGCCAAGCTCCGGCTCGGCGCGGCGCCCGGCATGAAAGGGCGGATTGGACACAACCGCGTCGAAGGGCCCCGCCTCGCGCCCCAGCCGGGTCACGTCGGCCCATTCGAGGCGCGCGCGCGGATCGGTGACATTGCGCCGCGCCGCCTCGAGCGCGGCGTGATCGGCCTCCAACAGCGTCA
>RFIR01000007.1 GCA_003695135.1 Alphaproteobacteria bacterium
ATGCAGGCCCTTGCAGGTCCCCGATGCAACCGGGCATCTCGAACAGGAAGGGTTTCCCCCCATCCGGGTTGGGCAAGCGCAAGGTAGTTGGAAGAGTCCCTTGCGAAACTCCGCTGGCCAGACCCTGTCGCATCGCCCGGGCGCCGCGAAATGCGGTGCCGAACCCGTTGCTATTACTTTCACTGTTGATTAGTAAATATTGATTGGAAAATTATTTTCTAGAGACCGCTGCGAAACTCCGCTGGCCAGACCCGAGCGTTCCGCGCGGGCGCCACGAAATTGTGGCGCCACATGCGTTCTTCTTATTTTCACTGTTGATTGAAAAATATTGATTTGGGAATTATTTTCTAATTATTTTTCGCGCGTGCAGTACACATTGGCAGAAAACGTGTCTCGCCTGGGATGACCAGTCGCGCCCGAGTTTCGCAGGGGTCTCTTCGAATTACTTTACGCGCGCGCAGATTTGATTGGCCTGAAATCTGGTACATTCAGGATGCCTGTCTACATCCGGGTTTCACAGGACCCTCTTCCAATTACTTTACGCGCGCGCAGTGCAGGTTGGCAGAAAGCGTGTCCTGCCCGGGATAACCCGTCGCGCTGGAGATTCACAGGGGTCACGAAAACCCTGGCCAGCGGGGCGCGGATGAGGATGCGGCGGTCGGCATGTCCCTGTCATCGGCGCGCGGTGCGTCCCCGGGCGCATCGCGGCCGGTGCCGATTGCCGAGCATGCCTCGGGATCAGCTTCGGGTCGTTTGGCTGCATCAAGCATGCGAAAACCATGAACAGTTGCCACCGGCGCCGTATTTTGCGGCACCCGGGCGAGCCGACAGGGTCCGGTCGGAGGAGCGTCGCAGGGGGCTCTTCGACCGGTTCGCACACCCGCGATGCTGATCGGCGGGAATGGCGCTGTGCTTCGGATGGCTGCCTGCACGACGCAGTCCCTTCAGGGCATTATCCACTGCTTGCGGGATGCCGAGGGGCGGTTGTGCCTTTCAGGTGCCGCAGAAGGTTTGCAGCACCTCCTCGCCCGGTTTCGGGCCTTCGGCAAAGCGCTGAAGGCCGGACCGTTCGTCGAAGGGCGCGGCGAGCACGCCCAGAAGCGTCTCGAACGGGCCGAGATCGCCCGCCGTGGCGGCCTCCAGCGCCTCTTCCACCAGATGGTTGCGCGGAATGTAGACCGGATTGACCCGCCGCATCGCCGCCTGCCGTTCGGCCTCGGGGCGCCCCTCGCCCGCCAGCCGCGCGCGCCATGCGGCCAGGAATTCCTGCGCCTGTGCGCGGGTGCTGTCGGAAAACCGCTGCAGGAAGGCGTCATCGTCTTCCAGCGTCGCCAGCGCGCGGAAGCTGGCGGTGAAATCGGCGCCCTCGTCTTCCATGAGTTTCAGGAAGCGAACCGCCAGCGCCTCGTCGCCGTCCTGCGCCTCGGCCAGCCCCAGCTTGGCGCGCATGATCTCCAGCCAGGCGTCGCGATAGAGGGCGGAAAAGTGGTCGATCACCTCCTGCGCCAGCGCCACCGCGCGATCGGGGTCGGCGTCGATGAGCGGCAGCAGGCATTCGGCCAGACGGACCAGGTTCCACTGCGCGACACGGGGCTGGTTGCCATAGGCATAGCGCCCGCCATGGTCGATGGAACTGAACACCGTGCCGGGATGATAGCGGTCCATGAAGGCGCAGGGGCCATAGTCGATGGTCTCGCCGGCAATCGACATGTTGTCGGTGTTCATCACCCCGTGGATGAAGCCCACGCTCATCCATTGCGCGATCAGGCTCGCCTGCCGGGCGCTCACCGCCTCGAGCAGCGCCAGCGCCGGGCGCTCGGCCCCGGCCGCCTGCGGATAATGCCGGGAAATCACGTGATCGGTCAGAAGATGCAGCGCCTCGCCGTCGCGGCGCGCGGCGAAGAACTGGAAAGTGCCGACGCGGATGTGGCTCTGCGCCACCCGGGTCAGCACCGCGCCCGGCAGCAGCGTCTCGCGCCGCACCGCCTCGCCGGTCGCCACCGCGGCCAGCGCCCGGGTGGTGGGGATGCCCATCGCCGCCATCGCCTCGGAGACGATGTATTCGCGCAGCACCGGGCCGATGGCCGCGCGCCCGTCGCCCATGCGGCTGAACGGGGTGGGGCCGGAACCCTTGAGCTGAATGTCGTAACGAATGCCGTCGCGTCCGATCACCTCGCCCAGAAGGATCGCCCGCCCGTCGCCGAGCTGGGGTGAGAAGCCGCCGAACTGATGCCCGGCATAGGCCATGGCCAGCGGCTCGGCGCCTTCCGGCACGCGGACACCGGCGAGGATCTCGGCGCCCTCCGCGGTCTCCAGCGCTGCCCCGTCGATGCCCAGCGCCTCGGCCAGCGCATGGTTGATCTTCAGGATGCGCGGCGCCGCCACCGGCGTCGGGGCGAGCCGGGCATAGAACCGCTCGGGCAGGCGGGCATAGCTGTTGTCGAAGGCAAGCTGCATGCGGGCTCCCTCTCGCCCCAGATAGGTACCGGCGGGGCGCGGCGTAACCCCTTCAGGCCGCCTTCCACTTGATCGAGCAGCCCATCGAGGGGATCTGATCCTCGGGCCCGCGGCCGGTCTCGGCCACCTGTTTCATTGCCTCGTAGAGATCGCGCCGGGCGTCCGGCGGGGCAGGCTCGCGGCGCGAGGCGTCAAGCCGGCCGCGATACTGCAGCTCCAGATCGGCGTTGAAGCCGAAGAAGTCCGGCGTGCAGGCCGCGCCATAGGCCCGCGCCACCTCCTGGCTCTCGTCATGCAGATAGGGGAAGGGGAAGGCCATGCGCTCGGCCAGCGCCTTCATGTTCTCGAAGCTGTCCTCCGGATACTCGGCCGCGTCGTTGGAGCAGATCGCCGCCACGCCGATGCCGAGCGCGGAGAGATCGCGGGCATCGCGGATGATGCGGTCGAGCACCGCCTTCACGTAAGGGCAATGATTGCAGATGAACATGATCAGCGTGCCCTTCGGCCCGGCAATGTCCTTCAGGCTCAGCACACGGCCATCGGTGGCGGGCAGGGTGAAGTCCGGCGCCTTCCAGCCGAAATCGCATATGGGGGTCTGTTCAGCCATGACGTTCCTCCTTTGAAGTTGCGCAATTCTCTGCCCCGGCCCAGATTGCGGGTCAACCGCCGGCGTGCCACCGGCCGCGCGGCATCGCCATGGGTCGGGCAGGTCGAATTCGCCTGACATCTGCGGCGTATCGTGTCCAATCGGGCTCGCTCGCCCGGAGAGCGCAGCGAACCGGGCATGCGCCCGCCCGCCCCCAGGCGGGCGCATACCCTGACCGGGCGGTCGCATGCACTTGCGTCGGGGCCAATGGTGAACCGAATGGAACGTGACATGCACCAGCATGATGGCCAGTGGAGGACAAGCCGATGACACAGTCTCAAACCGATCACGGCATGGCGCTGTTCGGCCCCGATTTTCCCTTCGACCACGCCGCCTGGCTGGCCCATCCCGACGGGCTGGGGCAGTTGCCCGCGGCCGCGCATGGCACCGAGATCGCCATCATCGGCGCCGGCCTTTCCGGGCTGGTGGCGGGATACGAGCTGATGCGGCTGGGTCTCAAGCCGGTGATCTACGAGGCCGACCGAATCGGCGGCCGCCTGCGCTCGCACCGCTTCGAAGGCGCGGGCGATCTGGTGGCCGAGCTGGGCGGGATGCGCTTCCCGCTCTCCTCCACCGCCTTTCATCACTATGTCGAACTGCTGGGCCTGCGAACGAAGCCGTTTCCCAACCCGCTGACCGCGGCGGCCGGCTCCACCGTCATCGACCTGCAGGGCGAGACGGTCTATGCCGAGACCGAGGCCGATCTGCCGCCGCTGCTCGCCGAGGTGCAGGACGCATACGACCGGGCGCTGGAGGAGGAGGCGGGCCTGTCGGCACTGAAGGCGGCGATGCGCGCGCGGGACCACGCGCGGCTGCGCGATCTCTGGGCGCCGCTGATCCGGGCCTGGGACGAGCGCACCTTCTACGATTTCGTCGCCTCCTCGCGGGCGTTTTCGGCGCTGAGTTTCCGTCACCGCGAGGTGTTCGGCCAGGTCGGTTTCGGCACCGGCGGCTGGGACAGCGACTTTCCCAATTCGATGCTGGAGATCCTGCGCGTGGCCGCCGGCGAATGCGACCGCGACCAGATGATGATCCTGGGCGGGGCCGATCAGCTGCCGCGCGGGCTGTGGGCGCGCAAGGTGTCGCAGCCGGTGCACTGGCCCGCGGGCGTCTCGCTGGCCGCGCTCAATGCCGGCTCGCCGCGCCCGGCCGCGACGCGGATCGCGCGCAGCCCCTCCGGCGCGCTGTCGGTGACCGATCGCTGGGGGCATCAGGCCGAATACCCGGCCGTCATCGTCGCCTGCCAGACCTGGCTCCTGACCACATCCATCGCCACCGACGAGGCGCTGTTCAGCCAGGGGCTGTGGATGGCGCTCGACCGCACCCGCTACATGGGTTCGTCCAAGACCTTCGTGATGGTCGACCGGCCGTTCTGGCGCGACCGCGACCCTGCGACCGGGCGCGAGGTGATGTCGATGACGCTGACCGACCGCATCACCCGCGGCACCTATCTGATCGAGGATGCGCCCGACGCACCGGCGATCATCTGCCTGACCTATAGCTGGGAGGCTGACGCCCGCAAGATGCTGCCGCTGGCGGTCAACCGGCGGGTGGAGCTGGCGCTCGAATCGCTCTCGCGCATCTATCCGGGCCTCGACATCGCCAGCCATATCCGCGGCGCCCCGGTGACCGTCAGCTGGGAGGCCGACCCGAATTTCCTCGGCGCGTTCAAGGGCGCGCTGCCGGGGCATTACCGCTACAACCGGCGCATGTTCGGCCAGTTCATGCAGGACCGGCTGCCGCCGGCCGAACGCGGCATCTTCCTGGCGGGCGACGACATCAGCTGGACGCCGGGCTGGGCCGAGGGCGCGGTGCAGACCGCGCTCAATGCCGTCTGGGGGGTCATCCACCAGCTGGGCGGGACCACGCCGCGCGGCAATCCCGGGCCGGGCGATGTCTGGCCCGAGCGCGCGCCGCCGGACCTGGATGGCGGGGAGTGATGGCGGGGTGGGGCTTTTTGCTAAAAACCGCGTCAAATCAGTACCTTGAATCGATTTCCCAACCCCTGGCCTTTGATTCAATGACGAAGTGGAAATCCGCAGATTGTGGCAAAAGATGCAACCGGAGAGCGATACTGCCCCAACTTTGCCCTGATTGCGGGTTAACCCTTGGGCAGGAAGTCCTTCGAACACATGACTGGATTCGGATGCTTCGAGGGTGGGGCGAAGTGCGTATCTGTGTAAGGGAGTATGTGTGGTGCCTCGCCTCGGACGTCTTGCAAGCCTCGCCGGCCTGTATCTGCTGTGCGGTCTTGCGTTTACGGTCCCGCAAAAAGCCGCTGCCGGCGATGCCCGGATCATCCAGCTAGCCAGCCGCATGCCGGCCCGCGCGCCCGCGCTGCGCACCATGCGCCAGGACGGCCCGCGGATCCTGATCCATCAGCCGCGCAGCTTCCGGCTCAGCTCGCCGGTCGATTTCGATGTCGAGGTGGTGCCGCGCAACGGCGTGCGCCCGGACATGAGCACGCTGAAGGTCGAATACGATGCCGGGCTGGTCTGGGCCGACGTGACCTCGCGCATCAAGCGCCGCGCCAGCATGCAGGGGCTGCGCCTGCGCGCGCGCGGTACCGAGCTGCCGGCCGGCCGGCATGTGCTGCGCCTGACCATCCGCGACAAGCGCGGCCGGGCCACGGTCGCCGAGCTGACGCTGCTCGTCTCCGACTGAGCCGTTTTCGGCGGCTGCGGCTCAGGCCCGCGATGCCTGCGCCAGCGCCTGCCAGCGCCGGGCGATCGGCGCGTAATCCTCCGGCCCGAAGGGGCAGAAGCCGTGAATACCCAGCGCCTCGCGCAGGTGGCGGGGCAGGTTTTCCAGAACCTCGCCCAGAATCGCACGGTAGCGCGCCGGTGCGGTGCCGGAGGCGGCGATCATCGGCAGGCCGGGCGTCGGTTCGGTCAGCGTCAGCACCCGCAGCCGCGCCGCTGCCGGCTCGAAGCGCAGCGCCAGCCGCCAGCTGACGTAATCGAGCGCGGCGAGATCGGCCCGCCCCTCCGCCACCGCCCGGGCCGAGGCGCGATGGGCCCCCGTCATCACCGGCGCGGCGAGAAAGCCCGCCGCTCTGCCCTCCATGGCAAGCCGGTACATGAGCGCCGCCCAGCCCGATTGCGAGCCGGTGTCGTTGACCGCGGGGCGGGCGCCGCGAAACGCACCCAGTCGCTCGCGCGGATCCTCCGCCCGCACCACGATGGCCGAACAGTAATACCCCGGCGGGCAGCCGGGCACGGCGTAATCGGGCGCCCCCAGCAGCACCACGCTTTCGCGCAGGAACCGGACATAGGGCAGGCCGCAGCATTGCGCCAGCACCAGCCGCGGCGCGCGCCAGAGCGCCATGGGGTCGATGTCGCGGCTCAGCCGCTCGGGCGCGGCGATGCCATGGGCGGCGAAGGCCGCGCGCAGCACGCGCCACTGCGCATCGGTCTCGGCCCTGATCTCGGGCCAGTCATACATGGGCAGGCCGGCCAGCGGCCCGTTGGACCGGCTCAGGGCCGCATCAGCGGATGCGGCACGGGATCCTTGCGGCGTAGCAGATATCGTCCGATCACCTCCCCATAGGAGGCATAGCGATAGCCGCCATTGCGCCGCAGCACCAGTGCGCGCTGCGCCTCGAAGGCCCGGCGCAGCCGGTACCAGGGCAGCTGCGGGTGGGCGTGATGCACCGCGTGGTAGTTGTTGAACAGGAACAGCCAGGCCAGCGGCCCGTGATCCTCCACGATGACCGAGCGCGCGCGCGGCGTCGGATCGGCGCGGTGTTCCAGAAAGGTGCGGATGCGCAGGATCGACAGCGCCAGGTAGCAGGCGACCAGATAGGGGATCAGCGGCGCCTGCCACCAGACCAGCCAGGCCAGCACGGGCGCACAGCCGGCCAGATGGTGCAGATAGGCGAGCACGATCTGCCGGTCGCCGCGCAGCGCCGCCCGCAGATCCTGTGCGTAGAACCGGGTCAGCCCGAGGGCCGGTCCCAGCACCAGCCGGCCCAGAACCGTGTTGTTGGCCAGGAGCAGCCGACGGTACCAGCCGGGCAGCCGTGCCCATTCGGCCGGATCGAGGAAGTTCGATTCCGGATCGTCATGCGGATCGGTCAGGATCGGGTCGCGGTGATGCGCCAGATGCGTGGCGCGATAGCGCAGATAGGGCACAAAGAGCCCCAGCGCCGGAAATCCCAGCAGGTCGTTGACCTCCTGCCGGTCGGTCGGATGGCCGTGGATGATCTCGTGCTGCAGCGAGGAATGCAGGGTCAGCACCGGGGCCAGGATCAGCACGCCGAGCCAGGGCCCGAGTGCCGACAGCCCGGCCGTCACCACCGCCCA
>RFIR01000534.1 GCA_003695135.1 Alphaproteobacteria bacterium
ATCATATTTGAGTCGTTTGGCTATATTTTACGCGCCTACAGATCTGACCCTCTGAACCCTCATGCATTCAGGGTGCCCGCCTGCATCCGGGTTTTGCAGGGGGGCTCTGTCAAACAAGTGAAAACCGGGAACAAATTTCGCTGGCGCCGCATTTCGCCTCCGCCCGCGCACATCGGCACGGGCCGGCGCTGCCTGACACGATGCCCGACCGTCATGCCTTTCCGATCCCCGGGCCCATGCCGCCCTTTCCCGATCGGGTTAGATGATCGCGATCGCCGGGCCCTTTTCGTGCCCCGCGACACCCCCGATTTCCAGAGGTTCGGGCATTCTGGCCAGACGGGTCGGTCGAAGCGGCGGCTGATATGAGGCGCTCAGAACCGCTCCAGCAGCCGGCGCAGATAGTCGAGCTCGATCTTGGGCCGGTCCTGCTCGCCGGAGCGGCGCAGCAGCTCCTCGCGCAGCTCGCGCGAGCGCTTGAAGGCCTCGGTGCCCGGGATCTTCACATCGCCGCCATCGATGCGCCCGTCATTGCCGAGCGGACGGCCCAGCGGATCGCTCCGCTGCCCGCTGAGTTCCTCGGCCGTGCCGGCATTGGGGCCGTTCTGCATCTGCGCCTGCCGCTGGGCCTCGGACAGCGAGCGCATGCCCTCGCGCAGATTGTCCAGCGCCTCGGCCTGATCGTCGACGGCAGCGCCGGGATTGTCGCGGCGCAGCGAATCGCGCGCATCGCCCATGTTGCGCTCGGCATCCTCCAGCGCGCGGCGCGCATCGTCGAGCGGCTGGCCATCCTGTTCGGTGCCCGGCCCCGGTCCCGGCGGCAGGCCGCGGCGGAATTCGTCGAGCAGCTGACGCAGCGCTTCCTGCCGCCGGCTGAGTTCCTCGCTGCCCGGCCCCGGCGTCTGGCCGGGATCCTCGCCCTGGCCGAACTGACGCTGCAGCTCCTGGAAGGTCCGATCGCCCAGCTCCTGCTGCTCGCGCATCAGGTTCTGCAGCCCCTCCATCATCTGCTGGCCCTGCCCCGGCTGCTGGCCCGGGCGCATGGTCATCTGCAGGTTCTCCATCATCTGCCGAAGCTGCTGAAGCAGCTGCTCCGCCTCGGCCATGCGGCCCTGCTGCATCAGCTCCCTCAGCTGGTCGAGCATCTGCTGCAGATCCTGCGTCGACATGTTGGGCTGGGGCTGGTTCTGGGCCGAGTCCGGATTTTCCTCCATGTTCTTCAGCGCCTGACGGGCCAGTTCCTCGAGATAGTCCTGCATCGCCCGGCGCAGCTCGTCCATCAGCTGGGCGAGTTCCTCGTCCGAGGCGCCTTCGCGCATCGCCTTGCTCAGACGGTCCTGCGCCCGGCGCAGCCGCTCCAGCGCCGAGGACAGATCGCCCTCCTCGATCATCAACGCGGCGTGCCACAGCAGTGCGGCTACCTCGTCGCGCACCGCCGGCAGTCGCCCGGCCTCGGCGGCATAGCCCATGCGCCTGAGCGCGGTACGCACCATCAGATAGGCGGTGTGGGACCTGAACACGCCTTCGGGCCGGTAGGTGATGGCGTGCAACAGCCGCATGACCCGCGGCGCATTCTCCACGTTCCACAGCAGGTCGCGGCGCTGTTCGACGATGGCGCGCGCGAGCGGCTCGAAGAAACGGCGCGCGGGCAGGATGACGGCATAGGCCTCCGACTGCGCCGCCTGCTCGGCCGCATCATGGGCATGCAGGACCAGCCGCACCGGCAGCCCGGCCCAGGGATGATCGGAAAGATCGACCACCTGCGTCTCGGTGAAATCACGCGCCCCGCCGGTCAGCGGCAGCGGCAGGTCGATCTCGATCGGCGGGCGCGGTTCGGGATCGCGCTTGAGCCCGTAGCGCCGGTCGACCGCATCGAGATCGAGCGTCACCGTCGCCCAGGCGGCGGTGATGCCGTAATCGTCCTGCCCGGTATAGCTGAACTTGCCGGCGCCCGAGACCGTCGGTTCCGGTGCCCTGGCCATGCTGACCCGGGGCGCGGTATCGGGGATCATGGCAAACCGCCACTGCCCCAGCAGCCGGTCGCCGTCGCGCACCGCCACGGTACCGGAACGCTCGACGGTGAACTCGGCCTGACGGATGCCGGGGCCGGGCGAGGCGAGCTCGGCGGGATCGCCTTCGCTGACCGCCTCTTCCAGTCGCGCTTCCTCCGAGCCGCTGTAGAGCCGCAGCATCAGCGAACTGCCCTGCGGCAGCTCGATGACCTGGTCTCCGCCGAGCTCGGTCAGATAGAGGGTCGGCTTGCCGGTATAGGCGGGCGGGCTCGCCCAGGCCTCCAGCAGCGGCCCCTGCTCGATGCTCGCCTGCGCCGGCGCGGTCAGCGCGGTGTCGACCTGCTCGCCGATGCTGCTGCGCCCGAAGACGAGCGCGGCGGCGAACAGCGAGAACGCGGCGAAACGCAGCCCGTAGGGATCGCGGGCGGAAATCCGCAGATCGGGCCACGCCGCCCGTGCCCGCGCCGCCAGCGCCGCCACCCGCCGCATATGTGCCGCCCACACCGCCCGCGCACCGGGATCGTCGCGTCCGGTGGCCTGGCTGTCTGAAAGCGCGGTGATCGGTGCGCCGGGCAGGTCGCGGTCGAGCCGGACCACCGCCTCGATCCGGCTGGGCAGGTGAAAGCGGCCGATGCCGCGCACCAGCGCGACCACCAGCGCCAGGGCCAGCAGCGCCAGCACCGCCAGCCGCGCCTCGTCCGGCAGCGGGGCGAGAAGCCCCAGCCGTACCACGGCAAAGGCGAAAAACCCCAGCGTCCAGACCGGCCAGAACGCGGCCACCGCGCGCTCCAGCGTCATCGACCACAGGGTGCGGGCGATGGTGCGGTCGAGCGATTGCAGACCCGGCCGCGCCGGGGTCGCCCTCAGCCCTCTGCCGTCTCGCTCTCCGGTCATGCCAGCCTCGTCTGCTTGCGGATCGTTGCGGAGATGTCGCCCCTCTCACCCCGAGGATCGGCTCCGCCCTGACCCTCCTGCCGAACCATCACCGACGACCGGGCGCAACGGCCCCGTCGGTTCAGCGCAACCAGTCCGGGATGATATCGCGATCGAGCATTTCCTCAATGCTCGGCCTGCGCCGGACCACGTCAAAGTGATCGCCCCTTACCAGAACTTCCGGCACCAGCGGCCGGGAATTGTACTCCGACGCCATGACCGCAGCATAGGCGCCGGC
>RFIR01000535.1 GCA_003695135.1 Alphaproteobacteria bacterium
CGGCGAGTTCGTCGAGCGGGATTTCGCCGGCGAGTGCCTTGTGCGCGATCCAGCGCTGCCACAGCGGCCGCAGGAATTGCCTTTCGATCAGGCTGCGCTGCAGCATCTCGATGCGGCGGCGGAATTCCAGAAGGCCGAAGCGGGCGCTCGAGTAATTCGTGCCGCTCAGGTCGCCGGAGAGGTGCTCGAACATCAGCCCGGCGCCGGCCGCGATCTCTCGTAGCTGGCATTTCAGGAAGTCCGCCGCCTGCGCCAGGCCGTCGCCCGGCCGGCTGAATTCGACTTCGGCGCCCGGCGGCAGGACGCGCATCGCGCCCGGCTCAAGCGAAAGGTTCAGCGCATCGCCCTCGGCGGTGCCGGAAAAGCCCGCCGTGCCGCCTTCCGGGTCGCTGATGAAGCCGGTCATAAGGCTTTGAATTTTCAGCGCCATCAGCATCGCATCGCTGGCCGCGTCGTAGTCGGCGAGCTTCAGCAGCACCGGCGAAAGCGGGGAAATCCCGCGAACCTGGCCGGGGAAAAGCGGGTCGAAAACGTGGAGCACCTCGCCCGCCGGCAGCCGCACCGCCTCGCCGACCGGGCCGGGCTGGTCCGGCGCGTGCGGCAGGATGTGATAGGCGACGATCTCGCCGTCGTCGTCGAATTCGATCCCCGCCGTGATCCGGCCACCATCAGGCAGCTCGCGGTGAAGCGAGGCGTCCAGCTGCTCGGGCGCAAGTAGCCGGGCGGAAAGGACTCCGGCCGCGCTCGTCTCGAGCCGCACCAGCGCCTCGCCGTCGCGCGCGAGGCCGCGGGCGAGCGGCAGCATCAGCCCGGCGACCAGATCCTCGAATTCGCTGTTGAGCGCCCGCCGTGTGTCCGGGTCGGGGTGCTGGCTTTGCGCCTGCCAGCTCGAGCCGCCGACCAGCGACGCCGCCAGGTGCTCGACCACGCGGTGCGCGACGGGGTGGTTGACGTAGGCCGCCCGGACCCGCTGCAGGACCGGGCCGCGTGCCGCGAGAATGCTTTGGCTCGGCGCGGTGAGCGGCTGGAACCCGTCCCACCGCCGGCCGCCGCCTGCGGCCTCGAGGGAGCGGCGGCGCTTCGGTCGGAAGATGCGTGTGAGGCGGGCGAGCATTACAGCGGCTCCCTGCCGGGGTCGCCGGCAATGCCGAGCTCGGCGGCGGCCAAGCAAATCTCGTTTGCGGCCCGCCCTGCGTTGACCAGCATGATGCGCACCGGCGCCGCGTTTTCCTCGCGGCCGATTTCGGCGAGCCATGGGCCAAGGCTTTCGACCGGGCCGGCAAACCAGCGCGAGAAGCGAAGATCTTCGGTGTGGCTTTGGAAGATCGCCCCGCCCAGCAGGACCCGGCCGGAAATCAGACCGCCCAGCGTCTCGAAGTCTCGAGCGTACCGCAGCCCGTTGGAGACGACCTTGTGCGCGTAGGCAGGCGGCACGCCGCCGAGCTTGTCCGGCTCGTCGCCTTCGCCGCCGATCAGGTCAAGGGTGAGGCGCACGGCCAGCGCGTCGCGGAGCGTGTAATCGGTCCAGCGGCCCAGGTTGACAATCGGCAGCTGGTCCCGCGCCTGCAGGACCTCGAAGCGTTTCGGATCGCAGCCGGTCAGGGCGAGCAGACCTTTGCGCTTCATTATCGGTTGTCCCGTCATGCGATGGGAGATAACGGACCGGCCGACTCCTGTCAAGTGATGTGTTCCTCCCGCGCCTCCAGCCGCGCCAGCGCCATCTTCGCGTCGGCATAGAGCTCGCGAACGCGGTCGACGCCGAGCTCTCCCATTGGGGACCAGTCGACCACGAAAAACAGCAGGTCGAGCATGGCACCGACCCGCGCCAGGTCGCCGGCCGGGCTCACGTCGGGCAGGAAGTCGGCGGTCACCTCGTCGCCATAGCGGGATATGACGGTGAGCTTGCGGGGTTCGCATGTGGGCATTTGGGGTTCCCTCCAGAGTGTGTTATGCAGACGGCACTAGTGCCAAGCGCACAACTAGCATAAGGAACGGGCTTGTGACAAGTGCACAGGTAAGAGCGGCGAGGGGGTTGCTTGGCTGGACAATTCGGGATTTGGCCGAGAAAGCCGGCGTGCACCGGAACACAGTCACAAACATCGAAACGGGGCGCTACAGGGGCGACCCCGCCACCGTCGCCGCGATCCGCGCTGCCCTCGAGGCGGCGGGCGTGGAATTCCTCCCGGCCGACAATGGCGGGCCGGGGGTGAGGCTGAAGACCTAGCGGCGCCCGCCGACCCACGAAGACCGCAGCAGAGCACCTTGGAGGGGTGCTACAGCGCCAACCCGATCAAGCCGGTCCACCATATCGGCCAGCCGCAACCCGCCGCTGTAGAGGCCTTGCAGGGCCGCGGAAGCGTAAACGTAACAGTCGAGCGCCTCATTCCGCGCGCCGGGTCGCCGTGGCACCCACTGGCGAACCGGCCGGCCGTTGCTCCACTTGGTCTGCACCCGCTCGGCGGTCAGCTGGGCGAAAAACGCCGCGTCGAGGCGCGCCGAGAAGTGAATACACCCCGGCCCCGGCTCCGTGACGTTGAGCCGTGCCGC
>RFIR01000536.1 GCA_003695135.1 Alphaproteobacteria bacterium
AAATTCGAGCGTACGAAGCCGCATGTGAATGTGGGCACGATCGGGCATGTCGATCACGGCAAGACGACGCTGACGGCGGCGATCACGAAGCTGTTCGGCGAGTTCAAGGCCTATGACCAGATCGACGCGGCGCCGGAGGAGAAGGCGCGGGGGATCACCATCTCGACGGCGCATGTCGAATACGAGACCGACAAGCGGCACTACGCGCATGTCGACTGCCCGGGCCATGCCGACTACGTCAAGAACATGATCACGGGCGCGGCACAGATGGACGGGGCGATCCTGGTGGTCTCGGCCGCCGACGGCCCGATGCCGCAGACGCGCGAGCACATCCTTCTGGCGCGCCAGGTGGGCGTTCCGGCGCTGGTGGTCTATCTCAACAAGGTCGATCAGGTCGATGACGAGGAGCTTCTGGAGCTTGTGGAGATGGAGGTGCGCGAGCTTCTGTCCTCCTACGAGTTTCCCGGCGACGACATTCCGATCGTGAAGGGCTCGGCGCTGGCGGCGCTGGAGGGGCGCGATCCGGAGATCGGCGAGAATTCGGTGCGCGAGCTGATGGCGGCGGTGGATGACTACATCCCGACGCCGGAGCGGCCGATCGACCAGCCCTTCCTGATGCCGATCGAGGATGTGTTTTCCATCTCGGGCCGCGGCACGGTGGTGACCGGGCGCGTGGAGCGCGGCGTGATCACGGTGGGCGAGGAGGTCGAGATCGTCGGCATCCGCCCGACCAAGAAGACGGTGTGCACGGGGGTGGAGATGTTCCGCAAGCTGCTCGACCGCGGCGAGGCGGGCGACAATATCGGCGCGCTCCTGCGCGGTGTGGCCAAGGACGAGGTCGAGCGCGGCCAGGTGCTGTGCAAGCCCGGCTCGGTGACGCCGCACACGAAATTCGAGGCCGAGGCCTATATCCTGACCAAGGAGGAGGGCGGGCGGCACACGCCGTTCTTCACCAACTACCGGCCGCAGTTCTACTTCCGCACCACCGATGTCACCGGCACCGTCCAGCTGCCCGATGGCACCGAGATGGTGATGCCGGGCGACAATGTCTCCTTCACCGTCGATCTGATCGCGCCGATCGCGATGGAGGAGCGGCTGCGCTTTGCCATCCGCGAGGGCGGGCGCACCGTCGGCGCCGGCGTGGTCTCCAAGATTCTCGAATAACCGACCCGAGGGCCGGGCACGGCCGGGGGGGGATGCCTTCGGCCGTGTGCGTGGCGAAACCGACAAGTCAACAGCGGCGATCCCCAGGGGGCGTTCAGATGCAAGAGCAGAACATTCGGATCCGGCTCAAGGCCTTCGACTACCGGGTGCTCGATGCGAGCACGGCCGAGATCGTGAACACGGCGAAGCGGACGGGCGCCACGGTGCGGGGACCGATTCCGCTGCCGAACAAGATCGAGAAATTCACCGTGCTGCGCGGGCCGCATATCGACAAGAAGAGCCGCGAGCAGTTCGAGATCCGCACCCACAAGCGGCTCCTCGACATCGTCGATCCGACGCCGCAGACCGTGGATGCGCTGATGAAGCTCGATCTCGCCGCCGGCGTCGACGTGCAGATCAAGCTGGCGCAGTGAAGGAGGGCGGATCATGCGCTCCGGAGTGATAGCGAGAAAGCTGGGCATGACCCGGCTGTTCATGGAGGATGGCCGGCAGGTGCCGGTCACCGTGCTGCAGATGGATGGCGTCCAGGTCATCGCGCAGCGCACCGCCGAGAAGGACGGCTATACCGCGGTGCAGCTCGGCGCGGGCTTCGTCAAGCCCAAGAACGTGACCCGTCCGATGCGGGGCCATTTCGCCCGCGCCAATGTCGAGCCCAAGCGCAAGGTGGTGGAGTTCCGGGTCAGCCCCGACAACCTGATCGAGGTGGGCGCGGAGATCACCGCCGGGCATTTCCTTGCCGGGCAGAAGGTCGACGTGGCCGGCACCTCGATCGGCAAGGGCTTTGCCGGGGCGATGAAGCGGCACAATTTCGGCGGGCTGCGCGCCAGCCACGGCGTGTCGATCAGCCATCGCAGCCATGGCTCCACCGGCCAGTGCCAGGATCCGGGCAAGGTGTTCAAGGGCAAGAAGATGGCCGGCCAGATGGGCGCGGTGCGGGTGACCACCCAGAATCTGGAGGTGGTGCGCACCGATCCCGAACGCGGGCTGGTGATGGTCAAGGGCGCGGTGCCCGGGGCCCGCGGCGGCTGGGTGACGATCCGCGATGCGGTGAAGGTCGCCGCGCCCAAGGACGCCCCGCGCCCGGCGGCGATCCGGGTGGCGGCGGAAGCCGCGGCGCCGGAGGCGCCGGCAGCGGGGACGCCCGAAGAGGGAGGGGCGGAGGAATGAAGGCCGATGTTGTGACGCTCGAGGCGGATTCGGCGGGCTCGATCGAGCTCGACGACGCGATCTTCGGGCTCTCTCCGCGCCCCGACATCCTGCACCGTGTGGTGCGCTGGCAGCTGGCCAGGCGCCGCGCCGGCACCCACAAGACCAAGGGTCGCTCGGAAGTGTCCTATTCCAAGAAGAAGATCTACCGCCAGAAGGGCACCGGCGGGGCGCGGCACGGCTCGCGCGGCGTCGTCCAGTTCCGCCATGGCGGCACCACCAAGGGGCCTGTGGTGCGCAGCCACGCCCATGATCTGCCCAAGAAGGTGCGCAGGCTGGGGCTGAAGATGGCGCTGAGCGCCAAGGCCCGGGCCGGCGAGCTGATCGTGATCGACAGGGCGGCGCTGGAAGAGGGCCGCACGAAAGCCCTGCGCGAGCGGATCGAGAAGCTGGGGCTCGGCAAGCGGGCGCTGATCATCGACGGGGCGGAGATCGACGCGAATTTTGCCCGCGCGGCCCGCAACCTCGAAGGGCTCGACGTGCTGCCCGGCCAGGGCGCGAATGTCTACGACATCCTGCGGCGCGACAAGCTGGTACTGACCAGGGCGGGGATCGAAGCGCTGGAGGCGAGGCTGAAATGAACGCGACACCGCAGCAATACGACATCATCCGCCGGCCGATCATCACCGAGAAGGCGACGCTGGCCTCTGAAGGCGGCGCGGTGGTCTTCGAGGTGGCGAAATCGGCGACCAAGCCGCAGATCAAGGACGCGATCGAGGCGCTGTTCGGCGTGAAGGTCAAGGCGGTCAACACGCTGGTCGCCAAGGGCAAGGTGAAGCGGTTCCGCGGGCGGCCGGGACGGCGCCGGGACGTGAAGAAGGCCTATGTGACGCTGGAGGAGGGCAACACCATCGACGTCACCACCGGGCTGTGAGGCGCGGGATGCGCAAGCAGGGTGCGCCATGAATGCGCACCCTACGGCGAGGGGCGCTGGCCCCCGGGCAACAGGTGATACGGGCAGGGTGCGCATTCATGGCGTACCCGTGAGAGAAGCGAGACGGGCAGGGTGCGCATTCATGGCGCACCCGTGAGAGAAGACAAAACGGAAGACAGAAACTCATGGCGTTGAAGACCTACAAGCCGGTGACGCCGGGCCAGCGCGGGCTGGTGCTGATCGACCGTTCGGATCTTTGGAAAGGCCGCCCGGTCAAGACCCTGACCCAGGGTCTGACCAAGAAGGGCGGGCGGAACAATACCGGGCGGATCACGGCGCGGCGTCGGGGCGGCGGGGCCAAGCGGCTCTATCGCATCGTCGATTTCAAGCGGCGCAAATGGGACATGCCGGCCACGGTGGAGCGGCTGGAATACGATCCCAACCGCACCGCCTTCATCGCGCTTCTGCGCTATGAGGATGGCGGGCGCGCCTACATCCTGGCGCCGCAGCGGCTGGCGGTGGGCGATCAGGTGATCGCCTCGGCCCGTGCCGACATCAAGCCGGGCAATGCGATGCCGTTCACCGGCATGCCGATCGGTACCATCGTGCACAATGTCGAGCTCAAGCCCGGCAAGGGCGGGCAGGTGGCGCGCGCGGCCGGGACCTATGCCCAGTTCATCGGCCGCGATGGCGGCTACGCCCAGCTGCGGCTGAGCTCGGGCGAGCTGCGCGTGGTGCGCCAGGAATGCATGGCCACGGTGGGCGCGGTGTCCAACCCCGACAATTCCAACCAGGATCTCGGCAAGGCCGGGCGCAGGCGGCATCTGGGCAAGCGGCCGGCGGTGCGCGGCGTGGCGATGAACCCGATCGACCATCCGCATGGCGGCGGCGAGGGGCGCAGCTCGGGCGGCCGGCACCCGGTCACCCCCTGGGGCAAGCCGACCAAGGGGCGGCGCACCCGCTCCAACAAGGCCACCGACAAGTACATCCTCCGGTCGCGCCATGCGCGGAAGAAGAAATAGGATCGCAAATGGCACGCTCGGTATGGAAAGGTCCGTTCGTCGATTCCTACGTCCTGAAGAAGGCGGCGAAGGTGCGCGAGAGCGGACGCAACGAGGTCATCAAGATCTGGTCGCGGCGCTCGACGATCCTGCCCCAGTTCGTGGGGCTGACCTTCGGCGTCTATAACGGCCGCAAGCACATCCCGGTGCTGGTGACCGAAGAGATGATCGGCCAGAAATTCGGCGAATACAGCCCGACCCGCACCTTTTACGGGCATGCCGCCGACAAGAAGGCGAGGCGGAAATAGGTCATGGGCAAGCTGAAGAACGAGAGGCGGGTGGCCGAGAACGAGGCGATGGCCAAGTCGCGCATGCTGCGCGTCAGCCCGCAGAAGCTCAACCTCGTTGCCCGGCTCATCCGCCGCAAGCCGGTGGACAAGGCGCTGGCCGAGCTGAGCTTTTCCAAACGCCGCATCGCCGGCGACGTGAAGAAGTGCCTGCTCTCGGCCATCGCCAATGCCGAGAACAATCACGGGCTGGACGTGGATTCGCTGATCGTGGCCGACGCATCCGTCGGCAAGAATCTGGTGCTCAAGCGCGGCCGGCCGCGGGCGCGCGGGCGGTTCGGGCGGATCATGAAGCCGTTCAGCCAGATCACCATCACCGTGCGCGAGATCGAGGAGCAGGCCTAATGGGACAGAAGGTCAACCCCATCGGACTGCGCCTGCAGATCAACCGCACCTGGGACAGCCGCTGGTACGCCGACACCAAGGATTTCGGGCGTCTTCTGCATGAGGACATCCGCATCCGCGACTTCATCCGCAAGCGCTGCGCCCAGGCCGGCGTCAGCCGCATCGTGATCGAGCGGCCGCACCGCAAGTGCCGGGTGACCATCCATTCGGCGCGCCCCGGCGTGATCATCGGCAAGAAGGGTGCCGATATCGAGGGGCTGCGCCGCGAGGTGGCCAAGCTGACGCCGTCGGAGCTGCATCTCAACATTGTCGAGATCCGCCGGCCCGAGATCGATGCGCAGCTGGTGGGCGAGAACATCGCCCAGCAGCTGGAGCGCCGGGTCTCGTTCCGCCGGGCGATGAAGCGGGCGGTGCAGAATGCCATGCGCATGGGCGCGCTGGGCATACGCGTGAATCTTGCCGGCCGGCTGGGCGGGGCCGAGATCGCCCGCACCGAATGGTACCGCGAGGGCCGGGTGCCGCTGCACACGCTGCGCGCGGATATCGACTACGCCACCGTCGACGCCAGGACCGCCTATGGCATCATCGGCATCAAGGTTTGGATCTTCAAGGGCGAGATCCTCGAGCACGATCCCGGCGCGCGCGATCGTCGCCAGCTGGAGATGCAGGAAGGCGCCGCCCGCCCGCAGCGCGGCGTCTGAGGGAGTTGAGCGATGCTTTCGCCGAAACGAACCAAGTTCCGCAAGCAGCACAAGGGCCGCATCCGTGGCGAGGCCAAGGGCGGGCACGAGCTGAACTTCGGCTCCTACGGGCTGAAGGCGGTGGAACCCGAGCGCATCACCGCGCGCCAGATCGAGAGCGCCCGCCGCGCCATGACCCGCCACATGAAGCGTCAGGGGCGGGTGTGGATCCGCATCTTCCCCGACGTGCCGGTGTCGCAGAAGCCGACCGAGGTGCGCATGGGCAAGGGCAAGGGTTCGGTCGAATACTGGGCGGCCAAGGTCAAGCCCGGTCGCATCATGTTCGAGCTTGACGGTGTCAGCGAGGATGTGGCAAGGGAGGCCCTTCGCCTGGCGGCGATGAAGCTGCCGGTGAAGTGCCGTTTCGTGCAGCGCGAGGACTGGTAGGCCCGACAGGGCCCGGATCGCATTGCGGGTGAGGGAAGGACGACTGGTCATGAACGCCGCGGAGTTGCGCAACAAGACCCCCGACGAGCTGCGCGAGCAGCTCGTGGGGCTGAAGAAGGAGGCCTTCAACCTGCGCTTCCAGCAGGCGACGGCCCAGCTCGAGAACACCGCGCGCATCGCGCAGGTGCGCCGGGACATCGCCCGGGTCAAGACGGTCCTGAACGAAAAAGCCGCGCAGGCGGCGGACTGAGCGGAGAGTTCGATGCCGAAGCGGATCCTGCAGGGCAAGGTGGTCAGCGACAAGAACGACAAGACCGTAACGGTTCTGGTCGAGCGCCGCTTCACCCATCCGATGATGAAGAAGACGGTGCGATCCTCGAAGAAATACCGGGCGCATGACCCGGAAAACCGGTTCAAGGTCGGCGATGCGGTCGCCATCCGCGAATGCGCGCCGATCTCGAAACACAAGCGCTGGGTGGTGGTGCAGGCCGATACCGCCTGACACGCCAGCCGCTTTCGTCGAAACCGCGGAGCAGCTCTCCGCAGGTCGGGAGAAACGAAATTGATCCAGATGCAGTCCAATCTGGACGTTGCCGACAATTCCGGTGCCCGCCGGGTCCAGTGCATCAAGGTGCTGGGCGGCTCGCACCGCAAATATGCCTCGGTCGGCGACGTCATCGTGGTCTCGGTCAAGGAGGCCATCCCCCGCGGGCGGGTGAAGAAGGGCGACGTGCGCAAGGCGGTGATCGTGCGCACCGCCAAGGAGGTACGGCGCGAGGACGGTACCGCCATCCGCTTCGACCGCAACGCCGCGGTGATCCTGTCCAATCAGGGCGAGCCGGTGGGCACGCGCATCTTCGGCCCCGTCGTGCGCGAGCTGAGGGCGAAGAACTTCATGAAGATCATCAGCCTGGCGCCGGAGGTGCTGTGAGATGGCCGCGAAGCTGAGGAAGGGCGACCGGGTTGTCGTGCTGACCGGCAAGGACAAGGGCCGGGAAGGCGAGATCATCGAGATGCGCCCGAAGGAAAACCGCGCGGTGGTCAAGGACATCAACGTGGTGGTCCGCCACCAGCGCCAGACCCAGAACCGCCCCGGCGGGCGGGTGCGGATCGAGGCGCCGATCCACGTCTCCAACCTCGCGCTGGTCGATCCGCAGGAGGGCGGGCCCACCCGGGTCGGCTTCCGGATGGAGGACGGGCGCAAGGTGCGTTACGCCAAGAAATCGGGGGAGACGATCGATGGCTGACTATACCCCCCGGCTGGAGAAGCATTACCGCGAGACGGTGCGCGACGCGCTGCGCAGCGAATTCGGCTACCGCAACGACATGATGATCCCGCGGCTCGACAAGATCGTGCTGAACATGGGCGTCGGCGAGGCGGTAAGCGATTCCAAGAAGATCAAGTCGGCCCATGACGATCTGATGGCCATCGCCGGGCAGAAGCCGGTCATCACCAGGGCCAAGCGCTCCATCGCCGGATTCAAGCTGCGCGAGGGCATGCCGGTCGGCGTCAAGGTGACGCTGCGCCGGGCGCGGATGTACGAGTTCCTCGACCGGCTGGTGACCATCGCCATGCCGCGGGTGCGCGACTTTCGCGGCATCCCGAAGCGCAGCTTCGACGGGCGCGGCAACTTCGCCATGGGGCTGAAGGAACACATCGTGTTTCCCGAGATCAATTTCGACCAGGTCGATCAGGTCTGGGGCATGGACATCGTCATCTGCACCACCGCGCGCAGCGATGCCGAGGCGATGGCGCTTCTGAAGCATTTCAACATGCCGTTCCAGAACTGAGGCGGAGGAGCTGACCGATGGCAAAGAAGAGCATGGTCGAGCGCGAGAGGAAGCGGGCCCGCCTGGTGCAGAAATACGCCGCAAGGCGCGCGGCGCTGAAGGCCAAGGCGCTGGACGAGAATCTGGACATGGCCGAGCGGTTCAAGGCCCGGCTGAAGCTGGCCAAGCTGCCGCGCAACTCATCGCCCACCCGCCTGAGGAATCGCTGCGAGGTGACCGGGCGTCCGCGCGGCTATTACCGCAAGCTGAAGATGAGCCGCATCGCGCTGCGGGATTTCGCCTCCAAGGGGCAGATCCCCGGCATGGTCAAGTCGAGCTGGTAGGGGGGCAGGAATGTCGGTGAACGATCCGCTGGGCGACATGCTGACCCGCATCCGCAACGCGCAGATGCGCGGCAAGTCCAAGGTGCGCAGCCCCGCCTCCAAGCTGCGCGGCTGGGTGCTGGATGTGCTGAAGGAGGAGGGTTTCATCCGCGGCTATACGCGCGATGACAGCGTGGCGGCCCGGCCGGAATTCGAGATCGAGCTGAAGTATTTCGACGGCGCCCCGGTGATCCGCGAGCTCAAGCGCGTGTCACGGCCCGGCCGCCGGGTCTACAAGGGCGTGAAGGAGATGCCGAGCGTGCGCAACGGGCTGGGCGTGGCGATCCTGTCCACGCCGCAGGGTGTGATGACCGACGCCAATGCCCGCAAGGGCAATGTCGGCGGCGAAGTGCTCTGCACGGTCTATTAGGGGGAGGGCGATGTCTCGTATCGGAAAGAAACCCGTCGCCATCCCGAACGGCGTCACCGCGACGATTTCGGGCCAGCGGGTCGATGTGAAGGGGCCGAAGGGGGCGCTGAGCTTCCAGGCCACCGACGATGTCGATCTGAAGCTGGAGGACGGCGTCATCACCGTCACCCCGCGCGGCAGCTCCAAGCGCGCGCGCCAGCAATGGGGCATGTCACGCTCGATGATCGGCAATCTGGTCACCGGCGTGACCGAGGGCTTCAGGAAGGAGCTGGAGATCAACGGCGTCGGCTATCGCGCGCAGGTGCAGGGCCGGACCCTGAAGCTGGCGCTGGGCTACAGCCATGATGTCGATTTCGACATCCCCGAAGGCGTGCAGATCACCTGTCCCAAGCCCACAGAGATCATTGTCGAGGGCATCGACCGCCAGCTGGTCGGCGAGGTTGCGGCGAACATCCGCAAGTGGCGCAAGCCCGAGCCGTTCAAGGGCAAGGGTGTGAAGTACAAGGACGAGTACATCTTCCGCAAGGACGGGAAGAAGAAGTAGGGGCGCGGCATGGCGACGAACAAGCTCACACTCTTCCGCAAGCGCAGGATGCGCGTCCGCAACCGCCTGCGCAAGGTGGCCCGCGGGCGGCCGCGGCTCAGCGTGCATCGCTCCAACCGCAACATCTCGGCGCAGATCATCGACGATGCGCAGGGCCGGACGCTGGCTTCGGCCTCGACGCTGGAACCGGCGCTGGGGCTGCGCTCGAAGAGCAATGCCGAGGCGGCGGCCAGGATCGGCGCCGAGATCGCCGCACGGGCCAGGGCGGCGGGGATCGAGGAGGTTGTCTTCGATCGCGGCGGATATCTGTTCCACGGGCGGGTCAAGGCGCTCGCCGATGCCGCCCGCGAGGGCGGTCTGAAGTTCTGAGGAGAGGCGAATGGCACGCGAGCCCCGCGAACAGCGGCGCGACAGGCGCGATCGGCGCGATCGCGACGAGACCCCGGAATTCGCCGACCGTCTGGTGGCGATCAACCGGGTCTCCAAGACGGTGAAGGGCGGCAAGCGCTTCGGCTTCGCCGCGCTGGTGGTGGTCGGCGACCAGAAGGGCCGGGTCGGCTTCGGCAAGGGCAAGGCGCGCGAGGTGCCCGAGGCGATCCGCAAGGCGACCGAACAGGCCAAGCGCCAGATGATCCGGGTGCCGCTGCGCGAGGGGCGCACGCTGCATCACGACGTTGAGGGCCGGCACGGCGCCGGCAAGGTGGTGATGCGCGCCGCCCCGCAGGGCACCGGCATCATCGCCGGCGGTCCGATGCGCGCGGTGTTCGAGATGCTGGGCGTGCAGGACGTGGTCGCCAAGTCGATCGGCTCGCGCAACCCCTATAACATGATCCGGGCGACGATCGACGGGCTGAAGAACGAGGCGAGCCCCCGCATGGTCGCCCAGCGCCGCGGCAAGAAGGTCTCCGACATCCTGCAGCGGCACGACGAGCCGGCCGCGCCGTCGGAGACGGCCGGGACCCCGGCCGAAGCGTGAGGAGACGGACATGGCCAAGACCATCGTGGTAAGGCAGATCGGCAGCCCGATCCGCCGCCCGGCCATCCAGCGCCAGACCCTGATCGGGCTGGGGCTGAACAAGATGCACAGGACGCGAGAGCTTGAGGACACGCCGGCGATCCGCGGCATGGTCGCCAAGATCCCGCATCTGGTGGAAATCGTCGAGGAGCGGGGCTGAGCCCTGCGCGCATGCCGTGGGCGGGGCGCCTGACGCAGGTCCCGCATCCGGCCGAGGAGAAGCGTCGATGAGACTGAACGAATTGCGCGACAATCCCGGTGCCGCGAAGAAGCGCAAGCGCATCGGGCGCGGGCCGGGCTCGGGCCGCGGCAAGACCGGCGGCGTCGGCATCAAGGGGCAGAAATCCCGCTCCGGCGTGGCGATGAAGGGGTTCGAGGGCGGGCAGATGCCGCTCTATCGCCGCCTGCCCAAGCGCGGATTCACCAACGCGCCGTTCCGCAAGCATTACGCGGTGATCAATCTCGGCATCCTGGAAAAGTTCGTCCAGCGCGGAAAGATCGACCCGGGCCAGAAGGTCACCGAGGCGGTTCTGGTCGAATCGGGCGCGGTGGGCAAGCTGCGCGACGGGGTGCGGCTTCTTGCCAAGGGCGAAATCACAGCGAAGCTCGACATAGAGGTGACCGGTGCCTCGAAGGCGGCGATCGCGGCGGTGGAAAAGCTGGGCGGTACGGTGACGCCGACCGCGCCGGCGAAGACGCCCGCCGAGACGGCCGGCGAGGCGAGTTGACGCTTGCACCCCCTTGCCCGGAGGCTTAAGTCGCGCAGGGTGTGCAGCTTCGCGCGGCGAGTGATGCCGGGCAGGGCCGCTTGTCTGGAGGGTTAGCATGGCATCCGCTGCCGAACAGATGGCCGCGAACCTCAACTGGTCGACCTTCGGGAAGGCCAAGGACCTGCAGCAGCGGATCCTGTTCGCCGTCGGGCTGCTGATCGTCTATCGCATCGGCACCTACATCCCGGTCCCCGGCATCGACGGGGCGCAGCTCAAGAGCTTCTTCGAGCAGGCCCAGCAGGGCATCGGCGGCGTGCTCAACATGTTCACCGGCGGTGCGATCAGCCGCATGGCGATCTTCGCCCTCGGCATCATGCCCTACATCTCCTCCTCGATCATCGTGCAGCTGATGGCCTCGATGGTTCCCTCGCTGGAACAGCTCAAGAAGGAAGGCGAGCAGGGGCGCAAGAAGATCAACCAGTACACCCGCTACGGCACGGTGGCGCTGGCGACCTTCCAGGCCTATGGCATTGCGGTGGGCATCGAGAGCCAGGGCATCGCCACCGATCCGGGCTGGTTCTTCCGCGCCTCGACCGTCATCACCCTGGTCGGCGGCACCATGTTCCTGATGTGGCTGGGCGAGCAGATCACCTCCCGCGGCATCGGCAACGGCATCTCGCTGATCATCTTCGTCGGCATCATCGCCAACCTGCCGCGTTCGCTGGGACAGTTCTTCGAGCTCGGCCAGACCGGTCAGATCAGCACCGCCTTCGTGATCGGCATCATCGTCATGGTGGTGGCGGTGGTCACCTTCGTGGTGTTCATGGAGCGCGCCCTGCGCAAGATCGTCATCCAGTTTCCCAAGCGGCAGGTGGGGATGCGGATGTATGACAGCTCCTCCTCGCATCTGCCGGTCAAGGTCAACCCCTCGGGCGTGATCCCGGCGATCTTCGCCTCCTCGATCCTGCTGCTGCCGACCACGGTCACCGCATTCTCCGGCACCGATACCTCCGGCGTGATGAGCTTCATCCAGTCCTTCCTGGGACGCGGCGCCCCGCTCTATCTGGTGCTCTATGCGGCAATGATCGTGTTCTTCACCTATTTCTACACCGCCAATGTCGCCTTCAAGACCGAGGATGTGGCCGACAACCTCAAGAAGCAGGGCGGCTTCGTGCCCGGGCTGCGTCCCGGCGCGAAGACGGCGGAGTATCTCGACTTCGTGGTCACCCGGCTGCTGGTGGTCGGTTCGGCCTATCTCGCCGCCGTCTGCCTGCTGCCCGAGATCCTGATCGCCCGCACGCCGATCCCGTTCTATTTCGGCGGCACCTCGCTCCTGATCGTGGTCTCGGTGACCATGGACACCATCAATCAGGTGCAGTCGCACATGCTGGCCCACCAGTATGAAGGGCTGATCGAACGCTCCCGCCTGCGCGGCAAGTCGAGGAAGCGGCGCAGATGAACATCATCCTGCTGGGGCCGCCCGGCGCCGGAAAGGGCACCCAGGCGCGCCGTCTCGTCGAGGAGCGCGGCATGATCCAGCTTTCGACCGGCGACATGCTGCGCGAGGCGCGGACCTCGGGTACCGAGCTCGGCAAACGCGTCGCCGCGATCATGGATGCGGGCGAGCTGGTCACCGACGAGATTGTTATCGGCCTGATCGAGGAGCGGCTGGAAAAGGACAAGGGCGCCGGTTTCATCTTCGACGGCTTTCCGCGCACGCTGGCCCAGGCCGATGCGCTGGGCGATCTTCTGGCCAAGCATCACGCCAATCTGGCGGCGGTGATCGAGCTGCGGGTCGATGACGACGAGCTGGTCAGGCGCATCACCGCCCGATCGACCTGCGCCAAATGCGGCGAGGTCTACAACGACATCACCCGGCCGATCCCGGAAGACGGCAAATGCGTGGTCTGCGGCGGGACCGAATTCAAGCGCCGCGCCGATGACAATGAGGAGAGCCTGCGCACGCGGCTGATGGAGTATTACAAGAAGACCTCGCCGCTGATCGGCTACTACTATGCCAAGGGCAAGCTGCACTCGGTCAACGGGCTCAACGATATCGACCGCGTGGCCGCCGACATCGCCGCGATCCTGGACTGAGGCGAGGCGCCGCCGCTTGCGGTGCCGACCCTCTTGACCTCGGTGACAGAACCCCTTAATGCGCCTCATCCCGGCAAGGGAATCGGCTGCAGCCCGGGGTCGCGCCCCGATCAGTCAAGAGAGAGAACAGGAGCGAGAGAGAAATCACCCGCTGGCCCACCGGCCGGGCGGGTTGCGGTTGTGAAAAAAGGTTCTGGAACTACGGAACCGCAACTGGAAGAGGACATATCCACGTGGCACGCATAGCGGGCGTCAACATCCCAACCAACAAGCCGGTGCATGTCGCGCTGACCTATATCCATGGCATAGGTCCGAGCACGGCGCGGCAGATCTGCGAGGCGGCCGGCATCGACGAAGGCCGCCGCGTCAACGAGCTTTCCGATTCCGATGTTCTGTCGATCCGCGAATACATCGACAAGAACCTGACCGTTGAGGGCGATCTGCGCCGCGAGGTTGCGGTCAACATCAAGCGGCTGATGGATCTGGGCTGTTATCGCGGTCTGCGCCATCGCCGCGGCCTGCCGGTACGCGGCCAGCGCACCCATACCAATGCCCGCACCCGCAAGGGTCCGGCCCGGCCCATCGCCGGCAAGAAGAAGTAGGAGGGCCAGGGCATGGCAAGGGAAAAGCGGACCGCCCCGCGGCGGCGCGAGCGCAAGAACATCGTCTCGGGTGTTGCGCATGTCCATTCGAGCTTCAACAACACCAAGATCCTGATCTCGGACGCGCAGGGCAACGCCATCGCCTGGTCGTCATCCGGCACGGTCGGCTTCAAGGGCTCGCGCAAATCCACCCCCTATGCCGCGCAGGTCGCGGCCGAGGATGCCGGGCGCAAGGCGATGGAGCACGGCATGCGCACGCTGGAGGTCGAGGTTCAGGGCCCTGGCTCGGGCCGGGAATCGGCGCTGCGGGCGCTGCAGGCCATCGGCTTCACGGTGACCGCGATCCGCGACGTCACCCCGATCCCGCATAACGGCTGCCGCCCGCCCAAGCGCCGGCGGGTCTGATCCGGACAGGGCAGGTCTGACGGGGCGTCCGCATCGGCCGGGCGTCCCATTCACGTTTCCTCGGGGGCCCGCTTTCTCGGGGATCGGAAAGCGGGCGAGAATGGAGGACCAATAATGATCCGCAAGAACTGGCAGGAACTCATCCGGCCGCAGCAGCTCGTCATCAAGCCGGGGCAGGATCCGCGCCGGCAGGCGCAGGCTGTCGCCGAACCGCTGGAGCGCGGCTTCGGTCTGACGCTGGGCAACGCGCTGCGCCGGGTGCTGCTGAGCTCGCTGCAGGGCGCGGCGATCACCTCGGTGCAGATCGACGGCGTGCTGCACGAGTTTTCCTCGGTGCCCGGCGTGCGCGAGGATGTCACCGACATCGTGCTCAACCTCAAGGGCGTGGCGCTGAAGATGGAGGTCGAAGGCCCCAAGAGGCTGATGCTCTCGGCCAGCGAGGCCGGTGTGGTCACCGCGGGCGACATCCAGGTGACCAACGGCATCGAGGTGCTCAACCCCGATCACGTCATCTGCCATCTCGACCATGGCGCGACGGTTCACATGGAGCTGACGGTCAATACCGGCAAGGGCTATGCCCAGGCCGACCGCAACCGGCCGGAGGACGCGCCGATCGGGCTGATCTCGGTCGATGCGCTCTACTCGCCGGTGCGCAAGGTCAGCTACAAGGTCGAACCGACCCGCGAGGGGCAGGTGCTCGACTATGACAAGCTGACGCTCTCGGTCGAGACCGACGGCTCGATCACGCCGGAGGATGCCATCGCCTATGCCGCGCGCATCCTGCAGGATCAGCTCTCGGTCTTCGTCAATTTCGAGGAACCCGAGGTCCACGCCCGCCAGGATGTCAGCGAGGAGCTGGAGTTCAATCCGCTGCTGCTGAAGAAGGTCGACGAGCTGGAGCTTTCGGTGCGTTCGGCCAACTGCCTGAAGAACGACAACATCGTCTATATCGGCGACCTGATCCAGAAGACCGAGGCCGAGATGCTGCGCACGCCGAATTTCGGCCGCAAGTCGCTCAACGAGATCAAGGAGGTGCTGTCCTCCATGGGCCTGCATCTGGGCATGGAGGTGGTCGACTGGCCGCCAGACGACATCGACGAGCTGGCCAAGCGTTACGAGGATCATTTCTGATCGGTGTGGATGGCGCACGGCCGAAGAAGGTGGGAGAGGTAGGGTGCGCGTTCACGGCGCACCCGATTCAGGGCAACCGCCCCAAGGAGGCCCCGCAACCGGGGCCGGACAAAGCATAAACCGCGAAAGGACACGACATGAGACACGCAAACGGCTATCGCAAGCTCAACCGCACCCATGAACACCGCAAGGCGATGTTCGCCAACATGGTCTGCTCGCTGATCGAGCACGAGCAGATCAAGACCACCCTGCCCAAGGCCAAGGAGCTCAAGCGCATCGCCGACAAGGTGATCACCCTGGGCAAGCGCGGCGATTTGCACGCGCGGCGGCTCGCCGCCAGCCAGATCCGGCAGGATGCGGCGGTGAAGAAGCTGTTCGAGGTGCTGGGCCCGCGCTATGCCGAGCGCCAGGGCGGCTATACCCGCGTGCTGAAGGCGGGTTTCCGCTATGGCGACATGGCGCCGATGGCGATCATCGAGCTGGTCGATCGCGACGAGGACGCCAGGGGCGCCGCCGACAAGGCCCGGGTCGCCGCCGAGGAGGCGGCCGAGGAATAGGCGCCACACCCGGCCCTTTCCCGTCGCCGCCGCCGATGCGTGCATCCCGGCGGCGGCAGCGGGCGATACACATGGCGCCCGTTCTGCTCTAGGGTGGGGCCATGCCCGATCTCTTCGACCGCGCCGGGCTTGACGGCACCGGCAGCGACAAGCCGGCCGAAAACGCACCGCATCCGCTGGCCGACCGGCTGCGGCCGGCACGGCTTGCCGATGTCGTCGGCCAGCCGCATCTGATCGGCCCCGATGGCGCGCTGTCGGCCATGCTGGCCGAGGGGCGGCTGTCCTCGCTGATCCTCTGGGGGCCGCCGGGCACCGGCAAGACAACCATTGCCCGGCTTCTGGCCAGCGAGACCGATCTCGCCTTCGTGCAAATCTCGGCCATCTTCATCGGCGTGCCGGAGCTGCGCAAGGTGTTCGAGGCAGCGAGGCTGCGCCACACGCAGGGCCGCGGCACGCTTCTCTTCGTCGACGAGATCCACCGTTTCAACAAGGCCCAGCAGGACGGATTCCTGCCGCATAT
>RFIR01000537.1 GCA_003695135.1 Alphaproteobacteria bacterium
GCGCGGTTGTTGACCTGCGGCCCGCCGGGGCGGATGGTGACATCGAGCCCGCAGGCCGCATAGCTGCCATCGGCCACCGCCTGATAGAAGCCGCCATGTTCGGCCTGCGCCACCCAGTTTGTGCCGAAGGTGACCGCGACCTGCGCCGATGCCGCGCCCGCGCCGGCAACGGCCAGTATTGCACCGGCCCACATGCTGAACTTCCGCATCGCTCTCTCCCCCGAACGTCCGGCGGCACCATATTTTGGCGCCCGCCGCCTGCAAGGTCGAAAACGGCCTTCCGGCCGCCTCAGGCGACGCCGCGCGCATACTCCTGCAGCGGGCGCACTTCCAGTTCGCCCTCGCGCCGGTTGAGGATAGCCCGCGCCGTCGCCCGCGCGCCCGAGGCGGTGGTGTAGTAGGGGATACGCGCTGTCAGCGCGGTCGAACGGATGCCACGGGAATCGGCGATCGACTGGGTGTCGCTGGTGGTGTTGATCACCAGCGCGACATCGCCGTCCTTCATGCGGTCGACGATGTGCGGGCGGCCCTCATAGACCTTGTTGACCGGTGTCGCGGCGATGCCGTGTTCCTCCAGAAACCTTCGGGTGCCGGAGGTGGCGAGGATCGAGAAGCCGGCAGAGGCGAGGCTGCGCGCCGCCTCCAGGATCATCTCGCCCTTGTCCTCGTCGCGCACCGAGATGAACACCGCGCCGCTGTCGGGCAGGCTGACGCTGGCGCCGAGCTGGGACTTGAGAAAGGCGCGCGAGAAGCTGGCATCGATGCCCATCACCTCGCCGGTGGATCGCATCTCGGGGCCCAAGAGCGTGTCGACGCCGGGAAAGCGGGCAAAGGGCAGCACCGCCTCCTTGACCGAGACATGCGGCGTCTCCGGCGGGCGCAGATCGAAGGCAGACAGCTTCTCGCCCGCCATCACCCGCGCGGCGATGGCGGCGATGGGCGAGCCGACCGCCTTGGCCACGAAGGGCACGGTGCGCGAGGCGCGCGGATTGACCTCAAGCACGAAGATGTTCTCGCCCTGCAGCGCGAACTGCACGTTCATCAGCCCGACCACGCCCAGCCCGCGGGCCAGAAGCACGGTCTGGCGTTTGAGCTCGGCCACGGTATCCGCCGACAGGCTGTAGGGCGGCAGCGAGCAGGCCGAATCGCCCGAATGCACGCCGGCCTCCTCGATGTGCTCCATCACGCCTGCGACATGCACGTTCTCGCCGTCGCAGATCGCATCGACATCGACCTCCACCGCGCCGGCCAGATAGCCGTCGATCAGCACCGGACTGTCGCCGGAGACGACCACCGCATGGGTGATGTAGCGTTCGAGCTGCGCCTCGTCGCGCACGATTTCCATCGCCCTTCCGCCGAGCACGTAGGAGGGGCGGATCACCACCGGAAAGCCCACCTCGCGGGCCACGCGCATGGCTTCCCCGGCCGAGCGCGCGATGCCGTTTTCCGGCTGTTTCAGCCCCAGATCGTGCAGCAGCTTCTGGAAGCGTTCGCGATCCTCGGCCAGGTCGATGGCATCGGGGGTGGTGCCGAGGATGGGGATGCCGGCGGCCTCCAGCCCGTGGGCGAGCTTCAGGGGCGTCTGGCCGCCGAACTGCACGATCACCCCCTTCAGCGTGCCGGCCTCGCGCTCCACCCGCAGGATCTCCAGCACATGCTCCAGCGTCAGCGGCTCGAAATAGAGCCGGTCGGAGGTGTCGTAGTCGGTCGAGACCGTCTCGGGATTGCAGTTGACCATGATGGTCTCACAGCCCGCCTCGGTCAGGGCGAAGCAGGCATGGCAGCAGCAATAGTCGAACTCGATGCCCTGCCCGATGCGGTTCGGCCCGCCGCCGAGGATCACCACCTTCTGCCGCTCGCTGGGCCGGGCCTCGCATTCGACCTCGCCCATCGCGTCGGCCTCGTAGGTCGAGTACATGTAGGGCGTCTGCGCCTCGAATTCCGCCGCGCAGGTGTCGATGCGCTTGAAGGCGGCCGTCACCCCCATCCGGTGGCGCAGCCGGTGCAGCTCGGCCTCGGTGGTGCCGGCGAGCCGCGCCAGCCGCGCATCGGTGAAGCCCATCATCTTCAGCCGGCGCATGCCGGCCGCGTCGCGGGGCAGCCCGTGGCTGCGAACTTCCTCCTCGGCGCGCAGGATCTCGCGGATGCGGGCGAGGAACCACGGGTCGAACCGGGTCACCGCCGCCACCTCCTGCAGCGGCATGCCGTGGCGCATCGCCTGGGCGATGACGCGCAGCCGGTCGGGCGACTGGCGCGCCAGGGCGGCGGTCAGCGCTGCGGGGTCCGGCGCGCCGGGGATGTCGATCTCGTCGAAGCCGGTCAGCCCGGTCTCCAGCGAGGCCAGCGCCTTCTGGACGCTTTCGTGGAAGCTGCGGCCAATGGCCATGACCTCGCCCACCGACTTCATCGCCGTGGTCAGCGCCGGCTCGGCGCCGGGAAACTTCTCGAAGGCAAAGCGCGGGATCTTGGTGACGACATAGTCGATGGTCGGCTCGAAGCTCGCCGGCGTCACCCTGGTGATGTCGTTGTCGAGCTCGTCGAGCGTGTAGCCCACGGCGAGCTTCGCGGCGATCTTGGCGATGGGAAAGCCGGTGGCCTTCGACGCCAGCGCCGAGGAGCGCGAGACGCGCGGGTTCATCTCGATCACCACCATGCGCCCGGTCTCGGGATTGACGGCGAACTGCACGTTGGAGCCGCCCGTCTCCACCCCGATCTCGCGCAAGACCGCGATGGAGGCGTTGCGCATGCGCTGATATTCCTTGTCGGTCAGTGTCAGCGCGGGCGCCACGGTAATCGAATCGCCGGTATGGACCCCCATCGGATCGACATTCTCGATCGAGCAGATGATGATGGCGTTGTCCGCCCTGTCGCGGACCACCTCCATCTCGAATTCCTTCCAGCCCAGAAGGCTCTCGTCGATCAGAATCTGGCCGGCGGGCGATGCCTCCAGCCCCGCGCGGCAGATCGCCTCGTAATCCTCGCGGTTGTAGGCCACCCCGCCGCCGGTGCCGCCCAGCGTGTAGGCGGGCCGGATGATGGCGGGCAGGCCGACCTCTGCCAGCGCCGCCATCGCCTCGCCAACCGAGGTGGCGATGGCCGATCTGGGGTTCTCCAGCCCGATGCGCTCCATCGCCGCGCGGAACAGCGCGCGATCCTCGGCCTTCTCGATCGCCGCGCGCCGCGCCCCGATCAGCTCCACCCCCAGCTCGTCCAGCACTCCCATCTCGGCCAGCGCCAGCGCGGTGTTGAGCCCGGTCTGCCCGCCCATGGTCGGCAACAGCGCATCGGGCCGTTCCCGGCGCAGGATCTTCGCCACGATCTCGGGCGTGATCGGCTCGATATAGGTGGCGTCGGCCATGTCGGGGTCGGTCATTATGGTGGCGGGGTTGGAGTTGACCAGGATGACCCGGTAGCCTTCCTCGCGCAGCGCCTTGCAGGCCTGGGCGCCGGAATAGTCGAACTCGCAGGCCTGGCCGATGACGATCGGCCCCGCGCCGATGATCAGGATCGAGGAGATGTCTGTGCGCTTGGGCATGGGCGCTCCGGCTCGGGCCGCGCGGGACGAGCGGCGTCGGTTTCTGGGCCTGTGGGGAGGCCGCGCCGGTTATAGCCGCGCGCGCGGCTTGTGCAAGCGGGTGGGGGTCATTCGCGCGGCAGGCCGAGGGTGACGAGGACATCCAGCCCGGGGCCGAACGCCTCCACCATTCTGGACCAGACGGGAAACCGGAATGCGCGCGCCCACATGGCGCGCGTCAGCTCCGGTCGGCGGGCCAACGCCTCGCCGAGATACCGCTGCGCCGCGTCGCGCCGACCATCCGCGGCATTGCAGATCGCCGAAGCGAGAAACGGGAAATAGTCGGCGTTGGCGAACCGGCAGGCCGACTGGTAGGCCTCGCGGATGTTCGGATCGGTCGCGTCAAGGCCTCGGATCAATCCCGCGTGGCCGATCATGAAGTGGAACGCCCAGGCGAGCGGATCCTTCGGATTGACGCGAAGGGCCGTTCGCGCGTTCTCCTCTATCGCGTCCGCATCGGGCTCGGCTCGGAACAGAGTCGCCATCGCCCGCGCATGAAACAGCACCGCGTGGTTGCTGTTCAGCGCCGTCGCCGTCTCCAGCGCGTTCTCGGCGTCTTTCTCCCGCCCAGACATGGCGAGCAGCACGCCGAGCGCGAAATACCCGGCATCGAGCCTGTCGTCGAGCTCGATGGCGCGCTTGGCGTGGGCCAGGCCGCGCCGAAGCTCAGTCTCTGGCTCGACCGCGCGGCCCGAGCCGATCCAGATCCAGTACCACCGCGCCAGAAGGGCCTGCACCAGCGCAAAATTCGGGTCGGCCCGTTCTGCTTCGTGGTACAGATCGTAGGCCGCCATGAAACCTGCGTCGGAGTAGGTGACGAATTCGGAGTAGCCCTTCTGGCAAAGCTCCCACGCCGTCAGGCTTTTGGTCGGCTTTCGCCGGGCGAGGGCGCGCTCATGGGCCCCAAGTTCCGGCTCCACTCCGGTCACGATGGCCCGCGTAAGTTCGTCCTGAAGGTCAAAGAGGTCGGCCAGGGTCCTGTCCCAACGCTCCGCCCAGAGATGGGCGCCGGTCGCCGCCTCAATCAACTGTGCGCTCACGCGGATACGCTCCCCTGCCCGCCGCACCGATCCCTCGACCACGTAGCGCACCCCCAGTTCCTTCGCGATCTCGCGGACGTCCTTGCGGGCGCCCTTGTAGGCGAAGGTGGAGTTGCGGGCGATGACCAGAAGCTGGCGGAATCGGGAAAGCTCCGTAATCACATCCTCAACGATACCGTCAGCGAGGAACTCCTGATCGGGATCGCGCGACATGTTGTCGAAGGGCAGCACGGCGATGGAGGGCCGTTCGGCCTTGGCAGCCGGAGATGCGATAGGTGCGACAACGCCACCCAATTCCACCCGCCAGACCTCGACCGGATCGGGGATGTTCTTTACCATCTGCGGGCCAAGTGCGGTCAACGGCGCCTCGACCTTGCCCCTGATCTGATCGTGCACCGTGCGCGAGATGCAGATGCCGCCCGGGGGCGCGAGGGATTCCAGCCGTGCCGCGACATTGACCCCGTCGCCCAGCAGGTCCTCGTCGTCGATCACGACATCACCCAGATGAACCCCGACGCGAAAGCGCAGGCGCATGTCCTCCGGCCCGGTTTCCCGCTCGGCCATCGCCTTCTGCACCGCCAGCGCGCAGCGCGTCGCCGCGACCGGCGAGGGAAACTCCATCAGCAGCCCGTCGCCCATCACCTTGACGATGCGCCCGCCCGCCTCGGCGATGGCGGGGTCGATCACCTCGGCCCGCGCCGCACGCAGCCGGGTGATCGTGCCTTCCTCATCGGCCGCCATCAGGCGCGCATAGCCAACCAGATCGGCAGCGACGACGGTGGTCAGGCGGCGGTCCATGCCGCGAATGATAAGGCCGTCACGGCCCGCGACCAAGCGAATGATCGGCCGCTTGCACAAGTTCGGTGTACCCGGGCAGTGTGGTGCCGGAGGTCGAATCGCCCGCAGACCCGGAGGGGCGTCGAAGAGCCCGCGCGGCTCCGGGCCGGGTGACGCGGGGCAGGGAGGGGGCTCTTCCATGGCGAAGCCGGCCGATTCGGTCGTCGATAAGGAAGTCGGTGCGGCAGCGGACACGCTGACGCAGCTGCTCGGGGCCGCCATCCGCTGGCTGGAGATCCATGTCTTCACCCTGGCCTCGCTGATCCAGCTGACGGCGCTGGCGGCGGTCATCGTCCTCGGCTATCTGGTCCGCAGCCAGTTCAAGCTGCTGCTGGCCCGGCTCGGCCGGGCGCATGCGCATGGCACGCTGGGCCGGCGCCTGCTGGACACGATCTCGGCGATATCCTTTCCGGTGGTGGTCGTGATCGGCCTGTGGCTGGCCGGAGAGGTGCTCGACCAGGCCGGTCAGCCGACCCCGATCATCCGGCTCGCCAACAGCCTGCTCAGGGCGTTCATCGTCATCCGCATCGCGACGGCCTTCATCCCCAACCCCTACTGGGCCTCTGCCTTCGCCTGGATGGTCTGGGGGGTCGCGGCGCTGAATTCCGTGGGTCTGCTCGATCCGACGATCGAGATCCTGCGCGCCACGTCGCTCAGGATCGGCGAGGTCGACATTTCGCTCTGGACCGTGATCAAGGGCGGGATCATTACCGCGCTTCTGGTCTGGCTGGCCTATCTGACGGCGGAATTCGCGCAGCGTCGGCTCGAGGTCGCAGGCAATATCAGCCGGTCGATGCGCCTTTTGATCTCGAAGATCCTGCGCACCCTGCTGATCTTCGTCGCCGTGCTGATCGGCCTGACCGCGGTCGGGGTCGATCTGACCGCCTTTGCGGTGTTCACCGGCGCCGTCGGCATCGGTGTCGGTCTCGGCCTGCAGCGGCTGATCTCGAACCTCGTCGCCGGCTTCACGCTGCTCGCCGACCGCTCGCTGAAACCGGGCGATGTCATCGAGGTCGAGACCACCAGCGGCGGCGCCTTCGGCGTGGTGACCAGCATGACCAGCCGATATGTCTCGGTCCGTACCCGCGACGGGACCGAGATCCTGATCCCCAACGAGACGCTGATCACCAATTCGGTGATCAACTGGTCCTATTCCGACCGTGCCGTGCGGCTCAAGCTGCCGATCGGCGTCTCCTATGATTCCGATATCGAGAAGGTCCGCGAGCTGTGCGTGAAGGCGGCGCTGGATTGCCCGCGGATCCTCCGGCGGCCGGCGCCGCTGTGTCTGCTGAAGGGATTCGGCGACAGCTCGGTGGATCTGGAGCTGCGCGCCTGGATCGAGGACCCCGAGGAGGGCGTCAGCAATGTCTCCAGCGACGTGCTGCTCCGGGTCTGGCATCTGTTCCACGAACACGGGATCGAGATCCCCTATCCGAAACGCGACGTGTATCTGCGCGAGGTCCCGCCCGAAATGGCGGGCAGGGCGGCGGCCGAGCGCGCCTGAGCCGATCCCGGTCTTTGGGCTGGCCGCGGTGCAGAAAGGTCCGGGGCCTACCGCACCAGCGGCGCGCGACGATAGCTAACCGCCTCGGCCAGATGCGCGCGGGCCACGCGCTCGGCGCCTTCCAGATCGGCGATGGTGCGGGCCAGTCGCATCACCCGGTGATAGCCGCGCGCCGACAGCCGCAGCCGCTCGGCGGCGAGATCGAGAAGCTTCTGCCCTTCGGCATCGGGGCGGGCGACCTCCTCCAGCAGTGCGCCGGTCGCCTCGGCATTCACCTTGATGCCGCGCTCCGCATAGCGTTCGGCCTGCCGCGCCCGCGCCGCGGCGACCCGGGCCGCGACCGCGGCCGAGGCCTCGCCGGCCGGCGCGCGCGACAGCTCCTGCGGGGTGACGGCCGGCATCTCGATCTGGATGTCGATGCGGTCGATCAGCGGCCCGGAGATGCGCGCCTGATAGTCGAGCCCGCATTTCGGCGCCCTGGAACAGGCCTGGGCGGGATCGGCCAGCCAGCCGCAGCGGCAGGGATTCATCGCCGCCACCAGCTGCACGCGCGAGGGGTAGCGGATATGGGCGTTGGCGCGCGCCACCACGGTCTCGCCGGTCTCCAGCGGCTGGCGCAGGCTTTCCAGAACCGGCGCGGCGAATTCCGGCAACTCGTCGAGAAACAGCACCCCGTTATGCGCAAGGCTCACCTCGCCCGGCGCCGCCCGCCGCCCGCCGCCCACCATCGCCGCCATCGAGGCCGAGTGATGCGGCGCGCGATAGGGCCGGGTGCGGCTGAGCCCGCCCTCGGTCATCAGCCCGGCGATGGAATGGACCATCGAGACCTCCAGCGCCTCGACCGGCGAGAGCGGCGGCAGGATGCCGGGCAGGCGGCTGGCCAGCATCGACTTGCCCGCGCCGGGCGGGCCGATCATCAGCATGTTGTGCCCGCCGGCCGCCGCCACCTCCAGCGCCCGTCGCGCGCGCTCCTGCCCCTTCACGTCCGCGAGGTCGGGCAGGCCCTCGACCTCGCGCACCGGGGCGGGCTGCGGCGCGCCCAGCGGGATGCGGCCGGAGAAGTGGTTGACCAGTGCAATCAGGCTTTCGGGCGCCAGCACCTCGACCTCGCCGGCCAGCGCCGCCTCCGGCCCGCAGGCGCCGGGGCAGATGAAGCCGCGGGCGCTGGCCACCGCCGCCATAGCCGCGGGCAGGGCGCCGGCCACGGCGTTGAGGCGTGCGTCGAGGCCAAGCTCGCCCATGGCCAGATAGCGCGCGCATTCCTCCTTGGGGATCACCTCCATCGCCGCCATCAGGCTCAGCGCGATGGGCAGATCGTAATGCGCGCCTTCCTTGGGCAGATCGGCGGGCGCGAGATTGATGGTGATGCGTTTGGGCGGCAGGGCCAGCCCGATGGCGTTGAGCGAGGCGCGCACCCGCTCGCGGCTTTCGGCCACCGCCTTGTCGGGCAGGCCGACGATGGAGAAGGCCGGCAGGCCGGGGCTGAGCGCGCATTGCACGTCGACCTCGCGACTGTCCACGCCCTCGAATGCGACGGTGTAGCTGTGCGCGACCATGCCTCACTGGGCGGCAAACGCGGTTAAGGCGCGGTTAACGCTGTGGCAAATTCCGCCGCAGGAAGACGCCGGCCGCTTCCAGCGCGGCATCGGCCTCGGGCAGCCAGCCGGCCATGATCTGCCAGACATGCGGCGTGCCGCGCCAGATCTGCAGCGCGACCTCGCCGCCCGACGCCTTCAGCCGCTCGGCCATGGCCTCGGCGTCGCCGCGCAGGATCTCGCTGTCGCCGACCTGGATCAGCGCCGGTGGCGGGTTGTCGAACGCGCCGAAGACCGGCGAGGCAAGCGGGTCGCGCGCATCGGCGCCGGCGAGGACCAGCGCCGCGACCTCGCGCATGCGGCTGGCCGGCAGCATGGGATCGGCGCGGGCATTGCGCTCCAGCCAGGGCGAGCCCAGCGTCAGATCGGTCCATGGCGAGAAGGCGAGGATGCAGGCCGGTTTCGGCAGCCCTTCCGCGCCGATCGCATGCAGGAGCGAGAAGGCGAGCCCGCCGCCGGCGCTGTCGCCGCCGATGGCGATGCTGTCGGCCGGGCAGTCGCGCAGGAGCGCGCGATAGCAGGCCAGCGCATCGTCCTGCGCGGCAGGAAACGGGTGTTCCGGCGCCAGCCGATAGTCCGGCAGCAGCACCCGGCAGGCGCCTTCGCAGGCCAGCGCGCCGGCAAGCTTGCGATGGGTGCGGCGCGAGCCCAGCACGAAGGCGCCGCCATGAAACCACAACAGCGTGCCGGGACCGGCCGGATCGCAGCGCGCCTCGATCGCGGGCAGGCCGGCCAGTTCGGTCTCGCGATAATGCGCGCGCCACGGGCCGAGAAAGAAGCGCGAGGCGAAGCGTAACCGGCGCCGCGCACGGGTGTGGCGTTTTTCCCAGGCCAGATAGGGCTTTTCGAACAGGCGCAGGAACAGATTGACCAGACGCAGCCTGAGCGAGACGCGCGCCGCGGCCCGCGCCATCAGGCCTTCAGGCGCCCTTCGATCGCCTCCCAGATCAGCCGGGCGCTGTTGGTGCCGTCGAAACGCTCCAGCTCCTGAATGCCGGTCGGCGAGGTGACGTTGATCTCGGTCAGCCAGCCGCCGATCACGTCGATGCCGACGAAGATCTGCCCCTTTGCGCGCAACAGCGGGCCGATGCGCGCGGCGATCTCGCGGTCGCGGTCGTCGAGCGCGATCCTTTCCGGCCGCCCGCCGACATGCATGTTCGAGCGGGTCTCGCCCTTCAGCGGCACCCGGTTGATGGCGCCGACCGCCTCGCCGTCGATCAGGATCACCCGCTTGTCGCCGCGTTCCACGTCCGGCAGGTATTTCTGGCAGATCAGCGGCTCGCGGCTGATCGAGGTAAAGAGCTCGTGCAGGGCGGTGAGGTTGGTATCGCCATGGGCGAGCTTGAACACGCCCGCCCCGCCATTGCCGTAGAGCGGCTTGAGGATGATGTCGCCATGCGCCTCCTTGAAGGCGCGGATGGTGGCGAGATCGCGCGCGATCAGCGTCGGCGGGGTGAGGTCGAGGAAGTTCAGCACCAGCAGCTTCTCGGGGAAGTTGCGTACCCAGAACGGGTCGTTGACCACCAGCGTGCCGGGGGTCAGCCGCTCGAGGATATGGGTGGTGGTGATGTAGCCCATGTCGAAGGGCGGGTCCTGGCGCAGCCAGACCACGTCGAAATCGGACAGGTCTACCTCCGCCTCGGCCCCGAGGGAGTAGTGATCGCCCCTGACCGCGCGCAGCTCCAGCGGCCAGCCGCAGGCCACGACCCGGCCCTCGCGCCAGCTCAGCATGTCGGGTGTGTAGTAGAACAGCGAATGCCCGCGCTCCTGCGCCTCGATGCCGATGCGAAAGGTGGAATCGGCCGCAATGTCGATGGCCTCGACCGGATCCATCTGGATGGCAACCTTCAGCCCCATGCGCACCCTCCCCGCCTGCGGCTCAACACATGGCCGAGGGGCGGGGCTTTGGCAAGGGTGGGGGCGGCGGGCACAGGATCGGCCGGACCCGGTCGCTGCGCGCGGGCGCCGCGAAATGCGGCGGCGCCGAAGTTGTCTCTGATTTTCACCACTAATTGATAGAGACCCCTGCAAAACCCGGATGTAGACAGGTATCCTGAATTTACCAGCTTTCCGGCCAATCAAATCTGCACGCGTGTAAAGTAATTATAAATTAATTCCCCAATCAATATTTAACAATCAACAGTGAAAATAATAACAACATGATCGGCGCCGCATTTCGCGGCGCCCGAGCGCGGCGCCCGGGTCTGGTTGGTTGAGTTTTACAGAGGCCTATAGAAAATAATTCCACAATCTGTTTTTACCAAACAGGTGAAAATCATGGATAGTCGCCGCCGGCACCGCATTTCGTGGCGCCCGGGAGGAACGGCGGGGTCTGGTCAGCGGAGTTTTGCAGGGGGCTCTATGAAATTGCTTTACGCGCATGCGATCATGACGCCTGCAAAACCTTGCGCAATCGAGGCATTCGCCTGCATCCGTGTTTCGCAGGGGCATCGCCTTGCGTGTTCCGGGTTGCCGTCACCGGCCTGATCGCCACGTGCGGGAGACGCATTTCTTATCGTTGTATCGCGGCTACGGGCCGGCCCGGCGCCAGATCTGGTCGACACCGATATGGGCGGCAAGGGCATAGCCGGCCCGGCGCATGATCTCGCCGATCTCCGGCGTCTCCTCGTTGACCTCGATGCTCCATGCGGTGATGTCGAATTCGCCGAACGGAAAGCCGCGCAGCACCGGCAGCTCGCCGCCCTCGATGTCGATGGAGAGATAGTCGATGCGCCGCAGCCCCGCATCGGCGAGTATGTCGGCCAGCGGCCGGGCAGGCACGACCACCTCCTCGGCCTCGGTGCGCGGATCGGCCTCGATCGCCTTGCGCGCTACCTCGCCCAGCGAGTCCACGATGCCGCCCATCTGGGTATAGCCCTTGCGGATGTCGAGAAAGCGCACCTCGCCCGCCGTTTCGGCCACTGCGACATTGACACAGGGCGTGACCCGGTTGGCGGCGGCCCGGGCGTGATAGGTGGGCGAGGCCTCGACCA